>JAURJO010000131.1 GCA_030832235.1 Verrucomicrobiota bacterium | reverse complement strand
TCACCCTTCCGCACACGCCGCCGCGCAAGCCCACCGAGGGCGGCGCCAAGCTCGCCTGGCTCGAGGCGTTCAGCCTGCTCAAACATCCTTTCGTCCTCGTGCTGTGGCTGGTCACGCTCGTCGACTCCTTCGTCCACAACTGCTACTTCAACTGGACCGGCGTCTTCCTCGGCACCGCGACCTCGGCCGGCGGCGTGGGCATCCCGGGCAACTGGATCATGCCGGTGATGAGCATCGGCCAGATCGCGGAAATCCTCACGATGTTCGTCCTCGGCGCGACGCTCCGCCGCTTCGGCTGGCGGGCCACCATGATCGTCGGCGTCCTCGGCCACGCCGCGCGCTTCGCGGTCTACGCGTTCATCCCGCAGAGCGCCGGCGCCATCATCCTCATCCAGGTGCTCCACGGCATCTGCTACGCGTTCTTCTTCGCGACCGTTTATATCTTCGTCGACGCGTACTTCCCGAAGGACATCCGCACCAGTGCGCAGGGGCTCTTCAACGTGCAGATCCTCGGGATCGGCGCCCTCCTCGCCAACTCGATCTGCCCGTGGCTCATCCAGAGCGTTTACACGGTGAAGGATGTGACCGACTTCCGCGGCCTGTTCCTCGTGCCGCTCGTGACCGCCTCCGCGGCGGCCGTCGCGCTCGCGCTGTTCTTCCGTCCGCCGCCGACGCCCGCCTCCGGTGGCGCCGTCGCCGCGCCGCATTGAGCAAGGTGCGCCTGTGCTGACGCGCCTGCTCGCTCTGGCCCTGGCGATCGCGGCCGCGGCACACGCCGCCCGCGTCGAGCTTGTCGCCGGCGGATCCGAGGACCGCACCGGCATCCCCGCCGTGAGCGCCGCGCTGCGCGAGCCGTTCGGCGCGGAGTTCGACGCCGCCGGCAACCTCTACATTGCCGAGATGGTGAGCGGGAACCGCCTGCTGCGGATCGACCCGCGCGGCATCCTCACCCACGTGGCCGGCGACGGCGTTGTGGGTGACGCCGGTGACGGCGGGCCCGCGCTCGCGGCGCGGTTCAACGGACCGCACAACCTCGCCGTTTTGCCGGAGGGCGATGTGCTCCTCGGCGACACTTGGAACGGACGCGTGCGCCGCTACCAGGCCGCCGCCGGCACGGTGTCGTCTCTGCCGGGCTTCAATGCGCCGCCGCCCGCGGCCCGCGCCAACGGACCCTATTGCATCACGCTCACCCCCGATGGCCGTGAACTCGTAATCGCCGACCTGCGTCGGGTGCAGGTGCTTAATCTCGCGACCGGGCGTTTACGCGTGATCGCCGGCAACGGGAAAAAAGGCGTGCCGGCCGACGGCGCCGTGGCGGTCGACGCCCCGCTGGTCGATCCGCGCGCCGCGGCCTATGACCGGCGCGGCAATCTCTACATCCTCGAGCGCAATGGACACGCGTTGCGCGTGGTCGGGACCGACGGACGCATCCGCACCGTGGTCAACGCCGCCGGCACCAAGGGCGCGACCGGCGACGGCGGGCCCGCGTTGGCAGCGACGCTCAACGGGCCGAAGCACCTCTGTATCGACCGCGACGATTCCGTGCTCATCGCCGATGCCGAGAACCACTTGGTGCGCCGTTACTCACCCGCGACCGGCTTGATCACGCGGGTCGCCGGTACCGGGAAGAAGGGCGCCGCCGGTGTCGGCGGGGCGCCGGAGCAATGCGAGCTCAACCGCCCGCATGGCGTCACCGTGCACCGCGACGGCACGCTCTACATCACCGACAGCTACAACAACCGCGTGCTTCGGCTCGTGCCGTGATGGGGTCCGTGCCCTGCAGGGCGACGGACGCGTTGATCAGGGTGAAGTCTCCGATTCGGCCGGCATTTCCGGCGCGATGAAGCTCCGCCGGGCCGGGGCTCAGGCGATCAGCGCCATCGCGGCGTGCATGGCCTTGCTCACGGCGGAGCAGGCCGGGTCGTTGTCGAGGGCGTTGAGGGGCTTGTTGAACGGTTCGCAGCGCACGGGGCCGTCAAAGCCGGTCGCGTGCAGCGCGCGCATGAAGACCCGGGTGTCGATCACGCCGGTCGCCAAAGGCAGTTCGCGTTCGCCGTCCTTCTGCTGGGGTTTCGGCACGTTTCGCGGAGCGTCGTTAAGGTCGACGCTCACAATGTCGGACGACTTCAGGGCGCGGATTTCGTCCTCGGTGTCGCCGGCGGTCCACCAATGCCAGGTGTCGAGCACGAGTCCGACGTTCGGACGGCCGATCTCGGCGATGAGCTCTCGGGCCTCGGCCATGGTGTGGACGAACGGGTAGCGCTTCGCGACCAGGTTGAGCTGCGTGCCCACGTACTCGAGGCCGAGGCGGATGCCTTGGTCGCCGAGGATCACCGCGACCTCGCGCAGCCGCGACGCGTGCAGCGCGAAGTTGGGCCGGTAAGTGAGCGTGTCGTGGCACGGCGGAATCCAGGTTCCGATGCGATCGGCGCCGGCGCGGTGGAGCCCGGCGGCGAGACGGGGCAGCTCGGCGAGCCCCGAGCGGAATGTCGCGTCGTCCTTGCGGAAATCGACGCTGAGCGACGTGGCCGCCCAGACCAGCTTTGCGGCCGCGAGTTCGGCGCGGAGCGCCTGGACCTCGCCGGGCGAAGCGGCGGCGAGCTCGGTGGCGCGCGGCTCGACGGCCTCGAAACCATGCCGGCGGGCGAGATCGATCGACTCGCGCTGGCTGGCGACCGTGACCCCGATGCTGCCCGGGACGAGCGCGACGCGCATACGGCGTGGGTCCGCCGGCGCGGCGCGCCCCGTCGCGGAGGCGAGTGCGGTGGCGGTGAGGGCGGAAGACGTTTGCAGGAAGGCGCGGCGGTTCATGCGGACGGGGTTTCGCGCAGGGGAAGCCGCGGCCGGGAGAATGGCAAGCGGCGGGGATTGGATCGTGACAGCCCCGCGGCGGGCGTGGCATCTCCACGGCGACCCGTTCCCCATGAATCCTCCCCGCCGCTCCTTTACCCGTCGTTCATTCCTCAAGCTGGGCGCCGCCGGTGCAGTGGTGGCCGGTTTTCCGCAGGTCGTTCCCTCGGGCACATTATTCGGCGCCGCAACCCCCGGCCGCCGGCTCAATCTCGCCCTGATCGGTCTCGGCAACCGCAGCCGCGCGCTCATCCCGGCGATCCTCGAGGAGAAGGCCAACATCGCGGCGGTCTGCGACGTGGACCCGATGCAGATCAACCGCGTGCGCTCCGGCGCCCCGGGTATCGACGGCAAGAAGTTCAAGGGACCCGATCTCTCCGGCGGACTCGCGAAGGCCCGGGAGTACTCCGACTATCGCCGCCTGCTGGAACAGGAGCGGAATATCGACGCGGTGGTGATCGCCGCCGGTCAGCGCTGGCACCAGCCGATGAGCGAGGCCGCGCTGCGCGCGGGCCGGAACGTGTTCTGCGAGAAACCGCTCGCCCACAGCTGCTCCGAGGCCCGTTCCATCGCCAACCTGGTGCGCGGCACGCGCCTCGTCACGCAGATCGGCACGCAGGGCGGTGCCACCGACGCGTTTCGCCGCAGCATGGAGATCATCCAGGCCGGCCTCCTCGGCCAGGTGCGCGAGGTGCACTGCTGGATGGACCGCACGTTTCCCCCGAGCGAGGCGCTCGCGACCGACGCCGATCCCGTCCCGCCGACGCTCAACTGGGACGCGTGGTGCGGGCCGTCGCCCCTGCATCCCTTCAAACTCCACTACCTTGGCGGCTGCCTGAAGTGGGGCCGTTGGCTCGACTACGGCGACGGCCACCTCGCCGACATGGGCGCGCACGCGCACAATCTGCCGCTGCGCGCGCTCGAGCTCGGGCCGCCGGAGCGCGTCTCGGTGCGCAGCGGAGAGCCGGTGAAGGCCTCCTATCCCTCGTCGAACAGCTTCCGCTGGGATTTCGCGCCGCGCGGCAAGTTCGGCCCGGTGAGTGTGTGGTGGCATGACGGCCCCGATGCGGGACCCCCTCGAGATCTGGCCGGCGATGTGGTCGCGACCTACGGTCGCGTGCCGACGAACGGCTGCCTTTTCGTGGGCGAGAAGGGCGTGCTCTATTCCGACGCCTGGGGGCAGAAGGGAGTCATGCGCCTGAAGTCCGACTCGAGTCCGAAGTGTCGCGGTGTGCTCGACCACGAAGCGGCGAAGCCGCTGCCGGTGGTTTACCCTCGGACACCGGGGCAGAACCACATGAAGGAATTCCTCGACGCCTGCAAAGGCGGCCCCGCGACGTTCCAGGATTTCTCCATCGCGGCCCGCGCCGCCGAGTTTGGCATGACGGGAATCGTCGCGCTCCGGCTCGGGCGCGATATCGAGTGGGACAGCGCGAACCTCAAGGCGAAGGGTGCGCCCGACGCCGATCGCTGGATCCACCTGCCGCAGCGCCGGAAGTGGATCTCCTGACCACACGGCAAATCCCGCCGGGCGCGCTGGACGGACAGGAGGAGCCGCACAACGTCCGCGGCATGCGCTCCGTAAAATTCCCGTTCCTCACGCTCGCGGGTGCGGTGCTCCTGATCGGCGTGTCGGCAGGCTCCTCGGGCCAAGCCGGTCTGCGCGCGGCGGGAGCGGAGTTGGTGGCATCAGCCGAGCCGGGCTGGCCGCAGTTTCGCGGGCCGCGGCGCGACGGCGTCAGCGACGAGCACGGCCTGCTCGGCGCGTGGCCGGAGGGAGGGCCCCGGCTCCTCTGGAAGGCGGAGGGTCTGGGCAAGGGTTTCTCCTCCCCGGTGATCGCCGGCGGGCGGCTCTTCATCACCGGGGATTTCGGCGAGGAGGTGCGCGTGCTGGCGTTCGATCTCGAGGGCAAGCCGTTGTGGTCCACCCGCAACGGCGACGCCTGGCTCAACCAGTACCAGGGGGCGCGCGCTTCGGTCGCGGCGCGGGGAGGGCGCGTTTTCCATCAGAACGCCCACGGCCGCGTCGTCTGTCTCGACGCCGGGACCGGTGCCGAGCAGTGGGCCGTCGATCTCCTCAAGCGTTACGGCGGGGAGAACATCACGTGGGGTCTAAGCGAGTGCCTGTTGGTCGACGACCGCGCCGTCTACGCGACGGCCGGCGGCCGCGACGCCTTGCTGGTGGCGCTCGACCGGCTCACCGGGAAGGAGCTTTGGCGCAGCGATCCTTTGCCGGTGGCCGGAGCCGAGGCGGGTGTGGACAACGCCTCCTACGCCTCGCCGATCCTCGTGCGGTTTGCAGGCCGGCGGCTGCTCATCGGCGCTTCGCTGCGGAACCTTTTCTGCGCCGATGCCGACACGGGCAAACTGCAGTGGACGCGCCCGCGCCCGACCGCCTACTCCGTGCTCGCGATGATGCCGGTGCTGGTAGGCGACGCGGTTTTCATGTCGGCGCCGCACGGACCGCCCGGCCGCCTCCATCGGCTGATCGCGCCGCGCGCGGCCGGCGAACCCGTGGGAGTGGAGGACCTTTGGACCAATCCGTTCGATCCCTGCCAGGGCGGTGTCGTGCATGTGGCGGGCCGCCTCTACGGCGCCTACTATCCCGCGCGTCGCGGTTGGGCGGCGCTTGATGCCGCGACCGGCCAAACCCTCTTCGAGGCGCCCGAACTGATCAAAGGCGCGCCGCTCTTCGCGGACGGCCGTCTCTACGCGCTGAGCGAGGATGGCACGATGCTCCTGTTGGAACCGATGGATTCGAAGTTCGAAACCCGCGGCCGCTTCCGCGTTCCCAACACGCGCGGGCGTGACGCGTGGGCGCATCCGGTGATTTTGGACGGCCGGCTTTACCTTCGGTACCACGAAACCCTTTACTGCCACGACGTGCGCTCCGCGAAATGAGCGGCTTGGTTTCTCCAACCCCTGCTCCGGCGCGCGACGTGCACTGCGCCGAGGCGCTCGCGTGGCTGCGCGAGCGAGGGTGCATCGAGGGCGCCTGTGCGGTCACCTCGCTGCCGGATGTCTCCGAAGTGAACCTGGCCCTCGAGGCCTGGCGGGCCTGGTTCCTAAGCGCCGTTCGGGCGGTGATCGACGCGGTCCCGCCCGACCGCGCGGCCATCTTCTTCCAGTCGGATATCCGGCAAGGTGGGCGTTGGGTCGACAAGGGCGCGTTGGTGGTGCGGGCCGCCGAGGACGCGGGAGCTGGGGTGCTGTTCCACAAGATCGTGAGCCGGCGTCCGCCAGGATTGGTGACGACCGGCCGCCCGGGTTTCACGCACCTGATCGCGGTCTCGCGGGAGCTGTATTACGAGGGCCCGCTGGCGATCCCCGATATCATCGTCGATCCCGGGCGGCAGCCGTGGGTGAGGGCGATGGGGGTGAAGGCGGCCGCGCACGCGGTGCGTTTCGCCCGTGATAAGGCGGCGGCGCGGGTGATCCTCGATCCCTTTTGCGGCGTTGGCACCGTGTTGGCGGTCGCGAACCGGCTCGGGGTTCCTGCGATCGGGGTGGAGCGTTCGGCCAAACGTTGTGACCGGGCGCGGGAGCTGGCGGTGGGGACGGATGAGGTGTGAGCGGCCCAGTCACTTATGCGGCCTAGGTGTCGCGCTACTGCCCGCCCAGCGGTGCACCATTCGAGTTGCGGAGTAGGGTGAGGGTTGGTCTCTTGTCCTTTCTTCCGCTTAGCGGAAGATTTGGGGTAACATAGAAAGCAATGCCCGCCGTGTAGGGGTACACGGCGGGCTCTTTTTTTGGGGTTACAGATGCGCGGCCGCTCACTCCGCGAAACGCAGGGCGAAAAGGTCGGCGTCGCGCAGCGTGAATCGCAGGGAGACCACCCGGCCGCGGAGGTCGGCGAGACGGACTGACTTCCAGTCGAGGGTGGTTTCAAGGTCGTCGCCGAAGTATTCGGTGCAGTCGGCGGCGGAGAACCCGGGAATGACCGCGCCGTGCTCATCGCGCACTTCCGCGCGCAGCGAACCGGCGGCGGAGGTCGCGGCGTTGAGGACGAGGCGGTTGCCGCCGACACGAAGGAGCGGCGTGGTGAACTCCCCGCCCTCGGCGCCGGCGTGCATCGCCGCGAGACGGTGCCGGGGCAGCACGAGGCGGCGCAGGCGGTTTCCCGACGAGCGGTAGTGCTCGGAGATGTACATTGACCATTCGCCGGGCGCCGTCTCGACGATGCCCCAGGCGGGCATGTTGCTGCGTTCGGTCCAATTGCCCGCGTCCGGCCCCGGGCGCACCCAGGCTTCCGGGAAGGTGCGGTCCCAGAGGGCTCCGTCACGACTCGACAGGAAGACGGCGTCGGAAACCCCGGGCGACTTATGGGTGGCGACCCGTCGCCGGTCCGGCAGGAAGCGCATCGGGAACGCGAGCAGCAGGTGCTCCGCGCCCGGGCAAGGGAGCGTGGCGCTGGTGTAGAAATGTTCCCACGACACGCCCTCGGCGTAGCGGTTGGGCACCGCCTCCTCCCACGCCATGAAGTCGGTCGAGCGGGCGCTTTGGACGGCGCGAACTTTGTGGAGGAAAATCCGGCTGTAGCACGCGTAGCCGCCGCGGGCGCCGTCCCAGAACGCGAGGTTGAGCGAGTCGAAGGCGCCCTTGGTCAGGACCGGCTCGTCGCGCAGCTTTCGCCAATGGATGCCGTCGGCGGAGGCGAAGGCGTACAGGCCGCCGGGGGTGGCGCCTTGATGCCAGTTGCGGCCGGGCTGCTTCACACCGCCAAGCGCCTTGTAGCGGGCGTCGGGCGCGGCGGCCGGGTTGGTGTCGAGGAACGGCGCGAAGTTGTGGGATTCAACGCCGCGCCAGACGACGTTGTTCTCCTTGGATCCATTGACCTCGACGAGCCCGAGCCGCGGGCGGGTGAACGTCACGCCGTCGCGGCTCTCGGCCACGCAGGTGACCTGGGCGTCGGAGTGGTCCGAACCCTCGACCGAACCGCGGTAATAGAGCCGGATCACGCCGCCGTCCCGGAGCACGGTGAAATACGCGCTGGTGGGGCCCTCCCAAGGGGCGTCGGTGACGAGCACCACCTCCGCGCGTCGCGGTGGATGGAGGCGCGGGGCGGCGTCGCGGGCCGAGGCCACAAGATGACGGTCGACGAAAAGCTCCCAGCGGGTGCCGGGGTCGAGCGGTGCGGCGGCGTGGACAGAGGCGGCCAGAGAGATCGCGAGCAGGAACGGAAAGCGGCCGGGGCAGGGCATGGCCAAGGGATCTCAGGCCGCTGGGGCGGAGTAAAGGCGGCGGCCGGAGCTTGGAGGGACTTGCGAAACACCGCGCGCGCGGGACAATCCGCGCGGTGAAATTCGTTTCCTGCCTCCTGCTCGTGTTGATCCCGCTGCCGGCGCCTGGCCTCCGGGCGGAGGAAGCGGCGCCGGCCGCCGCCGGGGCCGAGAGTCCGGCGGTGTTGCTGCCGCCCGGCGCGCGCGCGGCAACCTGGACCGAGTTAGCCTTCCTCAATGACTCGCTCTACAAGGTGGCCGAGGGGCTGAGCCGCTGGGCCTACACCGAGCACCGCGTCATGCGCGACGGGAAGGGCCGCGTGAAATCCGAGCAAATCGTGCGTTTTGACCCGTCGAAGCCCTATCCGGAGCAGTGGACGCCGGTGCAGATCGGAGGCAAGCCGCCCTCCGAGCGCGACATCGCCAAGTATCGGCGGAAGGGCGAGGATTCGGATCCGGAGAAGATCTCCACGTCGTCGCGTCGTTCCCAGCCCAGCTTGGGGGAGGTGCTCGACGTGGGTCGTTCGTTCATGGTTTCCGAGACGGAGACCCACTGGCTGTTCGAAATTCCGCTGCTGAAGTTTGGCAACGAGCGTTTCCCGCCGGAGAAATTCCAGGTGCAGGCGCGGCTGAAGAAGGACGGAGCGCTGCTGGAGAACCTCTCCGTGCTGCTGCGCGAGTCGTTCCGGGCCAAGCTGGTCGTGAAGGTCAAATCCGGCGACGCCTCGTTGGACTTCGCGCAGATCGACCCGAAGCACCCGCCGACGCTCGTGAGCATTTCCGGCGATGCCGACTGGTCGATCCTGTTCATCGGTGGCGGCGCGGCGATCGACCTCAAGCGCACCGAGCTCCGGCGGGTGAAGCCCTACGGCGAGCGTTTCGAGGTGAAGATCGGCACGCTCAAGGCACTCGACTTCTGACCGCCCGCTGGCGCGGCTCAGGGCGAAGCGTCGTAAATTTCCACGAGCGCGAGCCCCGTTCCCTGCGCCGCCGGCGCGGCGGCCGAGGCGCTGATCACGGCGGTGTAAGCGCCGGGTTCGAGGAAGAGCAGCAGGGCCGCATCGACGCTCTGGGCGGCAAAAGCGAACGCGTTCGCGCGTGCGGCCGCGTCGCGAATGGCGGCGGCTTCGGCGTCGCGGAACCAGTCGTCGTTGGACTTCAGCGCGCTGGCGCCTTGGAAGATGACCAACTGCGGGTTCGGCAGCGCCCCGGCGACGTTGAACGGCGCGCCGGCGAGGGTGGCGCCGGCGGCGCGCACAAGCACGCGTTGCGGGCCGGGGCCCTCGATAACGAAGCCGGCGATGAGCGGCACGCCCGGCGCCACGGGACCCAAAGTGGAAACGTTCACGAGCCGTCGGGAACCCGGCACCTCATCCGCCACCGGTACCTCGTAAATCTCGGCGAGGACGAAGCCGGTGCCGCCGGCCGTCTGCACCGAATAGACGCCGGGCGGAAGGGTCGTGAGCAGGGCGGCGTCGGCGCTGCCGGTGGCAAACGGAAAGGCGCCGGCACGGGTGGCGGCGGCGGTCAAGGCGGCGGTGCCCGAGGCGGGAGATCCCCAGTCGTTGTTTTGTCCGATGACGGTCGATACGCGGTAAAGCTGTAGGGCCGGATCGGCCAGGGCGCCCGTGAGATTAAACGGAGCGCGTGCGAGCGCCGGGCCGGCGACGCGGATGAGGACCTGTTTCGCCGCGGTGCCGCCGATGGCGAACCCGGTGATCAGCGGCGCCTCGGGCGCGGTCGCGCCGCGCACCGAAAGGTTCACCAGATGTTGCCGGCCCGCTTGGGCGTCGGGTACGCCGGTCATCGAGGAGGTGGCGCCGCTGGCCGGCCTCAGGGTGCCTCGCATCCCGAAGGACGTGAACCCGAGGTCGAGCGCGGCCCGGGCGTAGGTCGTCGCGGCAAGGCGTCCGTCCGCGGAGAGCGAGCCTGAGGCGGAATCGACGACGGTCCCGTTCAGCAGCAGGGCGAACGCCTGGCCGTCGGGGCCGACCAGCACGCTGGCCGCGGTGGCTCCGCCGATCACTCCGCCGACGTACAACCCCGTCGGGGCCGGTACGGAAGACAGGGGTTCAGCGCGGGAGGCGGTGAACGTTAGGTTCAGCTCCGCGATTGCCCCGGTGATCGTGCCGGCCGCCTCATCGATCGCGCCCCGAAGGGTCACGTTCCGGACAGAGGCGGCGACGAGCGGCACGGTGGCCGAAAAGTTGCCGTTGAGGTCGACCGTCACCGCCGGAGCGGAGATGCCGGCCGCACCGGACGTGAGGTGCGCAAGCACGGTCGCGGGTCCGTTGCGTCGGACGAACAGCGCGATCTCACCCGCGCCCGAGCCGATGGTTCCGCGGTAAGTGCCGGAGAAGTCGCGCTGCGTGACGCTGAGCACGGCGGCGGCGCTGGTGACGGTGCCCAGAGCGTTTGTCGCAACCACGTCGTAGCTGCCGGCGGACACGGGCGTCAGGCCGGCCAGCACGAGCTCCGCGCGCGTGGCGCCGGCGATCGCGCGGCCGTCCTTCCGCCATTGGAAAGTAGGAGCCGGGAAACCGGTGACGACGGCGGAAAGCGTCACGCTCCGGCCCGCGATGACCGTCTGGGTCACGGGCGGCGTGACCACCGCGGGTGCGGCGCGCACGATCAGTTCGGCTGAGGCGGTGCTGGTGCCGGCGACATTTGTGGCGGTGACGGTGTAACGCCCGGCATCCACCAGGGCGACCGTGGCAAGGCTCAGCGTCGCTCCTGTGGCGCCGGCGATCGCGGCGCCGTTCTTTGCCCACTGGTAGGTCGGAGTGGGAGTGCCGACGGAAACCGCGCGCAGCGTGACCGCGGTACCCGCCAGGACCGTCTGGTCGGAGGGCGGGATGGTGAGGAAGGGCGAAATCGCTCCGGAGATGAAGGCGATGGTGCGTTCGACGGTGGCGGCGGGCTCGAAGGTTCCGCTGCCGGTTTGCGTGGCGCGGACGACGATCGGCCCGCCGTTGCCGGTGAGAATCCGGCCCGCCAGCGAGCCGGCGCCCGATGCGATCGCGAAGCTCACGGGCAACCCGGAGGATGCGGTCGCCTCCAGCGTGAGGCTGGAAGCCGAGGCCGCGCTGGCGGGCGCATTGAAGGTGATCGTCTGCGGGCGTCGCGTCACAAAAACGGCGGCCGGGGTCGTGGTGACGGTCGCCACGCCATCGCTGATCACCAGCGTGTAGAGGGCCGAGCTGGTGGTGGCGGGAGGCGTCAGCGAGGCGGTCAGGATAAGGGTTGGTTGGTCCGCCCCTGCGATCACCGCGCCGTCCCTGCGCCATTGATAGGTCAGCGTCTGGGTGCTGGAGGCCGAGGCCTTCAAGGTGACCTGATCGCCCGGGTAGGCGGACACGCTGGCGGGGTGCTCCACGATCAGCGGCTGAGCGGCCGCGATGCCGGTGAGGGTCCAGATGAAAACCAGCGGGGCGGGGATCCGGAAAAGCATGCTGAAAAACAAAAGCGGCCGGCGGGCCGTGTCCATTGCGCGGTTGCGGATATCGCGCCGTCCTCCCGGCTAACGCGGGGATGTTTTCCGCAGGCGCAGCGCCACGCCGACGAGCAGGATGAGCGCCGGTACCTCGATGAGCGGGCCGACGACGGCGGCGAAGGCCACGCCGGATTCTATTCCGAACACCCCGATCGCCACGGCGATCGCCAGCTCGAAGTTGTTGCCGGCCGAGGTGAAGGCGATCGCCGTCGTGCGCCCGTGGTCGGCGCCGAGGCGGCGCGCGAGGAAAAAGCTCACGAGGAACATCACCGCGAAATAGACGACGAGCGGAAGGGCGATGCGCAGGACGTCGAGGGGCAGGCTCACGATCGTCCGGCCCTTGAACATGAACATCACCGTGATGGTGAAGAGCAGCGCGCCAAGCGTGAGCGGCGATACCCGCGGTAGAAACTTCTCCTCGAACCATACGCGCCCCTTCCAGGGAATCAGGATGACGCGGCTCAGCACGCCGGCGGCGAAGGGGATGCCAAGATAGGTCATCACGCTGCGGAAGATGTCGCCCATCGCGATTTCCACCGCGCGGCTCTCGAGCCCGAACCACGGTGGCATCACCGCGAGGAAGACCCACGCCAGGCCGCTGTAGGTGAGAATCTGCGCGACGCTGTTCATGGCCACCAGCCCGGCCGCGTACTCGCGGTCGCCCGCGGCCAGGTCGTTCCACACGATCACCATCGCGATGCAGCGGGCGATGCCGACGAGGATCAGGCCCGCCATGTAGTCGGGGTGGTCGCGCAGCAGCGTCACCGCGAGGAGGAACATCAGCACGGGACCCACGATCCAGTTCTGCACGAGCGAAAGGACCAGGAGCCGCGGCTCGGCGAAGACCTTCGGTAACTCGCCGTACCGCACCTTCGCCAGGGGCGGGTACATCATCAGCACAAGGCCGAGGGCGATCGGCAGGTTCGTCGTTCCGAGCGTCACCGGCGCGAAGAACTTCGCCGGGTCGTCGACCAGATGGCCGAGCGCCACGCCCAGCGCCATCGCGGCGAAGATCCAGACCGTGAGGTAGCGGTCGAGGAACGAGAGTCCGGCGGCGACGCTGTTCTTCATGGCTGGTCTAGCAGCAGTGGCCCTCGGCCGCACCGCCCGGCAGGCAGAGTTCCTTCGCCAGGCAGTCGGTGTGCTTCGAGCCGAGCTGCAGCACGAAGCGCCCCGGCTCGCGGCGGATCTCCGCGAGCGTCAGCTGCACGACGTTGCAGGTCTCGTACTCGAGCTCCACCGGCAGGTCCTCGTCGCCGAGCACGGGTCCGGCGTGGGCGAACGCCTTCAGGAGTTTTCCTGCCGTGATGCGGTGATCGGTGTCCGGACCGACCCACGTCTGCAGCAGGCAGGTCACGGTCCGACGCACCGTGCCGCCGCAGTCCACGAAATCACGCTGCACCCGGCCGACCTCGGTCACGTGGAAATGAGCCTCGATAGGCTCGCCGTCGGTCCAGATGACCGTGAGCGGGAGGTCGGGCGCCGCGGCGAGCGCGGACTTCAGGTAGGAAACGCTCACGCCGCCGGCCGCGGGGGAAGCGGGCGCCGGGGCGCAGTCGCAGGAGGGGTCGGTGCAGTTCATGGCGGGAAAAAGTTCAGGTTTTGGCAGAAGCGGTCTTGAGCTGGTCGCGGCGGCCGTCGGCGTAGGCCGTAAAGACCCGACGGATCTCGTCGCGCACGCGCCGGAAAACCGCCATCTTTTCCTCTTCGCTTCCGGTGGCGTGGGCAGGGTCGTCGAAGGGCCAATGGTGGCGGTTCATTTGTCCGGGAAACACCGGGCAGGCCTGGTCGGCGTTGCCGCAGACCGTGATGACGGTCTCGACCGGGCGCGCGGTGAACTCGTTGAGGTGTTTCGAGGTGTGCGCGGAGATGTCGATGCCGATCTCGCCCAGCGCACGGATCGCGAGCGGGTGCACATAGCCAGCGGGTTTCGACCCCGCGCTGGCCACCTCGACGAGGTCCCCCGCGGCCTGGCGCAGGATGCCCTCGGCGAGATGGCTGCGGCACGAATTGCCGGTGCAGAGGATGAGGACGAGTGGTTTGCGGTTGCTCATGGAAAAGTGGGTTCAGCCGCGGGCGGGCGCGCCGCAGCCGCAGTGGTCCGCGCCGGCCACCTCCGGCGCGAGGCGCCGCCGGCGCTCGAGGTCGCGACGGAGCGCGGGCTCCTCCCGCGCGCAGTCCTGCAGGCAGGCGAGGTGGGCCGAGAGCTCACGACCGGGCCGCGGCGGCAGCGAGTACACCATCCAGTTGCCCCGGCGCTCGGCGACAACCAGCCCACGCGTCCGCAGGTAGGCGAGGTGCTTCGAGACCTTCACCTGCGGTTCACGCAGCACCGCCTGGAAGTGACACACGCAGAGCGGCCCCGCGGTCAGCAGATGGATGATCCGCAGCCTCGTGCGGTCGCACAGGCACTCGTGGATCCGGATCAGCTGCATGCGGCAAATGTCGGGCGGTTTTCATATACCGCAACAGGAATATGGTTACGATTCCGCG
>JAURJO010000130.1 GCA_030832235.1 Verrucomicrobiota bacterium | reverse complement strand
TGGCGGCCGATCCCGGCGAAACGCGCGACCTCGCGTCCGCGCGTCCCGATCTCGTGGCGCGGGCGGAGGAGATCCTTCGCACGGCGCGGGTGGCCGATCGCAATTGGCCGCTCGAAGGGAGGGCGGCCCACCGCGGCGGCGGGGCGGCGACAAAGAAGAAGGGCGGTGCGAAATGAGAAGGCCGCTCGCGATGGTCCTGCTTCCATTCGCCGTTTGCCTGCTGGCCCTCGCGTCGAGCGCCCGCGCGGCCGCGGCCGGACGTCCGCCGCCGAATGTCGTCATGGTGTTCATCGACGACATGGGGTGGGGGGATTTCTCCTGCTTCGGCAACACCGCGGCCCGTACTCCCAATATCGATCGCCTCGCCGCCGAGGGGGTGCGCTTCGGCCAGTTCTACGTCGCCTCGCCGATCTGTTCGCCGTCCCGCGCCGCCATTTCCACGGGCCAGTACCCGCAGCGATGGCGCATCACCTCGTACCTTAACAACCGCGCCGACAACGAGGCCCGTGGTGTCGCGCAATGGCTCGATCCACGCGCGCCGATGCTCGCGCGCATCCTGCGCGACGCCGGCTACGCGACGGGTCACTTCGGAAAATGGCATCTCGGCGGCCAGCGCGACGTCGGTGAGGCGCCGCTGATAACCGAGTACGGTTTCGACGCCTCGCTCACCAACTTCGAGGGACTGGGTCCGCGCGTGCTGCCGCTGCTCGACGCGCGCGACGGTTCGCCACCGCGCCGCCATGCGCTCGGGTCGGATACCCTGGGCCGCGGCGAAATCACCTGGGCGGATCGCGACGAAGTAACCACACGTTTCGTCGACGCCGCGCTCGGTTTCATCCGGAAGGCCGGCGCGACCGGGAAGCCGTTCTATGTGAACCTCTGGCCGGATGACGTCCATTCGCCGTTCTTTCCGCCCGCCGCGCGGCGGGGCGACGGGGCGAAGCGTACGCTGTACCACGCGGTGCTGGAGCGGATGGACACGCAACTCGGGGTGCTCTTCGACGAGATCCGGCGCTCGCCGGAGTTGCGCGACAACACGCTCGTGCTCGTCTGCTCCGACAACGGTCCGGAGGACGGCGCAGGATCCGCGGGACCGTTCCGCGGCAGCAAAGCGATGCTCTATGAAGGCGGCATCCGGTCGCCACTCGTGGTGTGGGGGCCGGGTCTTTTGGCGAAGGACCGTGCCGGCACGTGGAACCGCACCTCGGTTTTCGGAACCATCGATCTTGCGCCGACGTTGCTCGCTGTGGCCGGGGTACGGCCGCCGGCGGGCGTGACGTTTGATGGCGAGGCACTGCCGCGTACCCTGCTGGGCTCCGGCGAGGATTCACGGCGCACGCCGTTGTTTTTCCGGCGTCCGCCGGACCGCGGTTCGTTTTCCGGGGTGGCGAACCTGCCGGACCTCGCGGTGCGCCACGGGCGCTGGAAACTCATGTGCGAGTACGACGGGTCGCGGGCGGAACTTTACGACCTCGAGGCCGATCCCGGGGAGACCCGCGATGTCGCGGCGCAGCATCCCGCGGAGGCGGCGCGGCTCAAGGCGGCGGTGCTGGAGTGGCACCGCGCGATGCCGCCGGACAACGGAGCGACCTATCGTCCCGCGGCGGCGAAAGGGAAAAAGAAGCAAGGCTGACTCCTGCCGTGACGGCGCGCCTCCTTGTCGTCCTGCAGTTCGCCGCGATCGCCACGGTGCTTTCTCCCGCGGGGCGTCCGGGCGCGCTAAGGACGGGCGTGATGATCTCGCTTGCCGGTGTCGCTTGGGTGGGGTGGACGGTGCGGTTCAACCGTTGGGGTAATTTCAACATTCGCCCGGAGCCGCGATCGGGGGCGCGGCTGATCACGGAGGGTCCCTACCG
The DNA here is from genome assembly GCA_030832235.1 of Verrucomicrobiota bacterium. Taxonomy (GTDB): domain Bacteria; phylum Verrucomicrobiota; class Verrucomicrobiia; order Opitutales; family Opitutaceae; genus ER46. The sequence continues at coordinate 6,487 of JAURJO010000130.1, read as the reverse complement.
CCGGGTGCGGCACCCGATGTACCTCGGTTCGCTGGTGATCGGATTCGGCGCCTGCGTGGCTGGGCCGCAGGTCTGGCGCTTCGCCGCGTGGGCTGTTCTCGCCGGCGTCCTGATCGCGAAAGCGCGGCGCGAGGAGCGCGGCCTGCTCAAGCAGTTTCCCGGATACGAGAGTTACCGCCGCAGCCGTGCGTTCCTCATCCCCGGCTTGTGGTGAGGAGCACGCGCACCTCGCGCACAGGTTATTTAAAAGCCCGGCCGCGTGCGGCCGGGCTGGGGAGATACGCGACAGATCCGCTGCTCAGGCCTTCGGCGCTGAGCCGGCGATGCTGAGCGAGAGCTGGATGTTCTCGGCCACCTTGTCGGTGTTCTTCCCGGCGTTGATGCCGTAATCGCTGCGGTTGACCTCGAAGTTGGCGCGGATGACGAGGAGGTCGCCCTTGACCTTCGGGTCGTTCACGCGCGCGCCGAGCTTGTCGGGCAGGTGGGTGAACGAGACCGGCACCTTGATCTCCTTGCTCACGCCCTTGAGCGAGAGCTTGCCGGTGGCGTCGGCGGTCGTGACGCCGCCCTGTGTGCGCACGTTGGCGAGCGATACCAGTTCGAACGCGATGACCGGGTGCTTCGCCGTGTCGAGCCACTGCCCGCCCTGCAGATGCTCACCCATCATAGGATTCCCGACGGTGAGGGACTTGGCGGCCAGCTCGATGCGTCCGGTGGTGGCGCCGGGCTTCGCCGGGTCAAACGAGACCTGACCGGAGATGCCGGTCCCGGTGCCGGTGATCGACTCGAGCGGGGCGTCGAGTTTGAACTGCACGTTGTTCACGCCCTTCGGATCCTTGAAGTCGAAGGAAAGCGGCGCGGCGAAAGCCGTGCCGGCGAGGACGGAGAGAGCCAGGAGCTGGCGGAGTTGGTTTTTCATGGGAAAGTGATCGTGGCTCAGGGCGTGCCCGCAGGGCCGGAGGAACGTTCGCGCGGGCGCAGCAGGGCGGCGCCGATCGCGAGCAGCGCGGCCCCGCCGAGGGCCGCAAACGGGAACTCGATCCCCGCGGTGAATTTGTCGCGGCGCACCGGATAATCGATGCCGGTGACCTCGTCGCGCCGCATTTCCACCTCGCTCGTGCGCGTCCAGCCCCGATGCGCTCCCGTGGCCAGCCAGACGCCGACACCGCCGATGGCGAGCGCAGCGGCCAGACTGCGGAGGAGGAGATGCGGGGATACGCGGCGAAGCACCGCGCGATCCTAGCACGCAAGTCGCGGCCGCGCCACCGCCCCGCCTATTTCCCCAGCCAGACGGTCACCGCGAGCGTCGCCGCCAGGGCGATCCGGTACCACGCGAAGAGCGCGAGGCCGTGGCGGGTTAGCCAGTGGACGAGGAAGCGTACGCAGACCGCGGCGGTGACGGCGGCGACGATCGCGCCGAGAATGACGTTCCCCCAGCCGAAGACCTCGATCATCGCCCCGCCGCTGCGCAGCCCCTTGTAGACGGAGGCCGCCGTGAGCGTCACGAAGCCGAGGAGGAAGCTGAATTCCGCCGAACGCCGTGGGTCCAGACCGGTGAAATAGCCGCCGACGATCGTCATCATCGAGCGGCTGGTGCCCGGCCACAGCGCCACACATTGCATCGCTCCGACCACCGCCGCGCGGGCGGGCGTGATTTCGACCGGCTCCGGATTGGCGGCGGCCCGTTTCCGTCGCCACGCCTCGGCATAGAACATGAGCCCGGCTCCCGCCACCTGCGCGAAGATCACGCCGCCGATGGAGAACAGGTGCGCCTCGATCCAGCTGTGAGCGAGGAAACCGAGTCCCGCCGCCGGCACGAAGGCGACCAGCACGCTCACCAGCAGCTTGCGCCCCGCGGGGTCGCGGCCGAGCAGGCCCTTGAGCATCGAGAGCAGGGAGTTCCAGTACAGCAGCGCGACCGCGGCGATCGCGCCGGCTTGGATGACGACGGTGTAGGTGTCCGCGGCAAGTTTCAGGGTGAGCGGTTCGCCCTGCGGGTTCCTGGCCGACGGCTTCTTGTGCCACAGGGTCTCGCCGTTCGGCCCCGTCAACGGGGTGTCGCGGTCGAGGCTGAGAAAGTGGGTCGCGACGATCAGGTGGCCGGTCGACGAGATGGGCAGGAATTCGGTGACGCCCTCCACGACGCCGAGGATCACGGCATCGGTCACCGAAAGCTCCGCCGCCGGCGCTCCGGCGGTGGCGGTCTTCACCGCCGGAGTGGCGGCGGTGAGGAGGGCAGGGAGTAGCAAGGCGGAAAACAGCAGGCGCACGACGTGTGGTCGCAACCGCCGCGGCAGGGCGCAAATTTATTTGCGGCGACCGGTGGCGGGAAATGGAGTCGCCCCATGATCAGCCTCGCGTCCCTCACCGCCCAAGCTGCAACCGGACGTGAACTGTCCCCGGCCGAGATCGCGGCGGCCGCGGAGGCGCTGGCGGGTGCGGATGAGGCGGACTCCGCCAAAGCGGCCTTCCTCGTGGCGCTGGCGGACAAGGGTGAGACGCCGGCCGAAGTGGCGGCCTTCGCGGCGGCTTTTCGCGGACGAGCCGTCGATCCCGGAGTGGGGGAATGGTCCTCGCTCGCCATCGACATCGTCGGCACGGGCGGCGACCACTCGGGTGGTTTCAACATCTCCAGCGTCGTGACGCTCGTGCTCGCCTGCGCCGGTGTGCCGGTGATGAAACACGGCAACCGCGGGATCACGTCTAAGTGCGGCAGCGCCGATCTGCTGGGGGCGTTGGGCGTGAATCTGGAGGCGCCACCGGAGAGGATGCGCGCCGCGCTCGCGGAGCTCGGTTTCGTTTTCTTCTTCGCACCGGCCTATCATCCGGCGTTCCGCCACATCGCTCCGGTGCGCAAGGCACTCGCGGCGCAAGGACGGCGCACCGTCTTCAACATCCTCGGGCCGCTGATCAACCCCGGCCGGCCTGCCCACGTGCTGCTCGGCACGTTTTCCGCCGCCGCGGCGCCCACGCTCGCGGGCGCCCTCGAGGTGCTTGGCGCCAAGGCCGGCCTCGCCGTGCACGGCGTGATCGGCGATGGACGGGGAATCGACGAAATGACGACCGCCACGGTGAATCGCGTGCACGGCTTCGGCGGCCGCCGGGAGGTTTCGGGCGACTGGGTGGCGGAGGATTTCGGTCTCACGCGCGCGCCGTTTTCGGATCTGGTCGGCGGCGACGTCGCGACCAACACCGCGTTGGTCGAGGCGCTGCTGGCGGGACGTGCGCCGCGGGGGTTGGAGGATACGATTGCTTTGAACGCGGCGGTGGGGCTCTGGATCACCGGTCGCACGGTCTCCGTCCGCGAGGGCATCGACGTGGCGCGCGGCCTCCTGCGCGGTGGCGCGGTCAAGGCGCGGATCGCGGCCACCCGCGAGTTTTTCCGGAGTTAGGCCGGACCACGGCATCGTCTCCGTACGACACTCATGAAACTCGGCTCATTTACCCTTGTTGCCTCTCTCGCCGCGACCGCCCTGACGGCGCAGGTCGTCCCGGCGGTCAAGCTTGCCGAGGTCGTCGTGACCCCGAGTCGTTTCGGAGTGGCGGACGTCGCCACGACCGCCGCCGCCGGGCTCACCGCCGCGGAACTCGAGGTGCTTCCGCAGGTCGGTGACGATCTCTTCCGCTCGATCGCGCGGCTGCCGGGCTTGGCGACCGACGACGTCTCGGCGCGTTTCTGGGTGCGCGGCGCGCCGCAGTCCGAGGTGCGTTTGCGGCTGGACGGCGCGGACCTGCTGGAGCCCTTTCACCTGAAGGACGTGGACGGAGCGCTTTCGATCGTGGATCCGGCCGCGATCCGCTGGCTGGACCTCGCGACGGGCGGATTTCAAGTGGAACACGGGGACCGCCTTGCCGGGGTGCTCACCATGGAAACGAAGTCGGACCGTCGGGCGCTCACCGCGTTGAACCTTAGCCTCACAGGGGTGGGCGGGTTGCGGCAGGGGGTATTTGCCGGCAACCGCGGACGCTGGCTGGCGACGGCTCGCCGCGGTTATCCCGACATCGCGTTGCGCGCCTCTGGACGCGATGACGACGTTTCCCCCCGGTATTACGATCTGATGGGCAAGGTGGAGTACGACGCCGCGCCCGGGCACACCGTCTCGTTCCACGCGCTGCGGTCCGGCGATGGGTTGCGTTACGAGCGCACCAACTCGCCCACGCTTTCCAGCGCTTACGGGAGCAACCAGGTCTGGGGCCGCTGGCGCGGGGAAATGTCCGGCGGGCTGAAGGGCGAGGCGGTCCTCGCATGGAACCGCCTGACCTGGAGCCGCCACGGCAGCGGGCGTCAGGACGGTTTTCCCTTCTCGCTGACGGACCATCGCGAGCTCGATCTCGCTTCGCTGCGCAATGATTGGACCTGGCAACCGGGAGAGTCGGCGGTCTGGCGGGCGGGTTTCGAGGCCGGCAAAGGCACGGCGGATTACGATTACGCGCTCTCACGCCAGCGCACCGTCGTCTCCGGCAACACCCAAGTGGTGGCGACTGAGCGCTCGACGGCTCGACTGGTGCCCGAAGGCACGAGCGCCGCGGGGTTCGCCGCGGTGAAGTTCCGCGTGGCCGGGCCCGTGGTGGCCGAGCCCGGGGTGCGTTGGGAGCGCGCGGGGCATGTCTTAGGGTCGACGGTTTCGCCGCGTCTCAATGCGGCGCTCAACCTTGGCGCCACGGTCATCCGGGCCGCCTGGGGCGACTACGCGCAGCGGCAGGGGCTGCACGAGCTTTCGGTGGCGGATGGTGAACGCGTCTTCGGTCGTGTGGAACGCGCGGAACACCGCGTGATCGGCCTTGAGCGGACCATCGGGCCGCGGGTCGCGGTGCGCATGGAGGCCTACCAACGGCTGACTTCACGGGTGCGCCCGCGTTGGGAGAACCTCGACAACGCCTACGACCTTTTCCCCGAGGCGCAGACGGACCGCGTGCGCGTGGCTCCTTCGGAGGCCCGCGCGGAGGGCGTGGAGCTCCTGTTGTCGAGCCGCGGCAACGGCGCTTTGCAGTGGCACGTGAGCCACGCGATCGCGCGCACCGAGGAAAGGGTGGCGGGTCGCTGGGTCCCGCGCCGGCGGGATCAGCGTCACACTTTCTACGCCGACGCCACGTACGCCCTGAATCCCCGCTGGCAGTTCAGCGCCGCGTGGCACTTCCACTCGGGCTGGCCAACCACCGATGTGGTCTACTCGCTCGCGCCGCTGGCGAACAACCGCCGCGTGCTCGTCTCGGCGAACGGCGATCCCTACGGCCTGCGGCTCCCGGATTATCACCGTCTGGATCTGCGGGTTACCCGCCGGTTCCAGACGTCGCGCGGCGAGCTGCGCGCGTACCTCGACCTGTTCAATGTCTACGATCGCGTGAATCTCCTCGGCTACGACCATCAGGTCTCGGTGAGCGGCACGACCGTGACCGACCGCCGTAAACCGAGGGAGCAGCTGCCCTTCCTCCCCAGCGTCGGCCTCGGTTGGGAGTTCTGAACCGTTCCCTGACGGGGCCGGATGGGCGCATCGCGGAGCGGGTTTCGCGGGACTTGCGGCCTGTCGATCGGATTGTTTCCTGACGCCCCGATTCCCACATGACTCCTTTGCTTTCCCGGACCGCCTGGTTTTTCGGCAGCCGGGCGCTGACGGCGCAATGCGTGCTCCTCCTTTTCGCCGGGGTGTATTTATCCGCGCAGCCGTCTTCACCTCCCGCGGTGGATGATCCGGCGTTGGTGCCGGAGCGAACGGAGCAGTCCTACGAGGCCCAACCGGGCGAGGTGGAGGTCGTATTCACCTTCCGGCTGCGCAACGCTTCGCTGCAGCCCGTGGTGGTCACGGATGTGAAGACCTCGTGCGGTTGCACGGTGGCGCGCATGCCCGCGCGCCCGTGGATCATTTCCCCCGGGAGGACGGAGGAACTGAAGCTGGCCTTCGACATGCGAGGGCGCACCGGTTTGCAGACCAAGACCGCCGTCGTGGAGACGGAGAGGGGACGCCGGTTGCTGACCATGAACATCCGGATCCCTGCTGCGCCCGCGATGGCGGCCGACCCTGGAGCTCGCGAGCGGAACCAGGCACTGGCGAAGACGGACCGGCAGGCGGTGTTCAAGGGCGACTGCGCCCGCTGTCACACGGTTCCTTCGATTGGTTTGACTGGCGGAGACTTGTACACGGCCGCCTGTGGAATCTGCCACAACGCGGAGCATCGCGCTTCGTTCGTCCCGCTGCTCAAGGACCTGCAGCGTCCCGCGGATCGCGACTACTGGCGCGCGATGGTGGTGGCGGGTAAGCCCGGGACGCTGATGCCGGGGTTTTCCGCTGACATGGGCGGCCCGCTCAACCGCATGCAGATCGACTCGCTCGTCGAGTACCTGATCGCGAATTATGCGGCGCCGGTAATCCGAAGATAGGGACGTCTCACTCGCATGCGTCGCAACCCGGCCCTCGAGTTGCGCAGCAGGTGCCGGGCCTGACACGTCACGCGAGTGATGCCGGATGATCGTCAGGGGTGGGAGCGCCGG
>JAURJO010000129.1 GCA_030832235.1 Verrucomicrobiota bacterium | reverse complement strand
GCCGAAGGCATTTCCGAAGGTGCCGAACTTGAACCGGAAGATCGCGGATGAATGCGACGTGGGCGTATCGCCTGTATCCCCAGTCTCACCCGTCTCCCTAGTCTTCCCCCTCCGCACCTCAGTGATTCGGCGGTGAAATCCCCTGATTTTTTAACCTCAGATCACTCGGATGGCACAGTTGGTTCAAACCTCTCGAGACCGCGCGCTCAGTGCCTGTCGCGGCCCCGCTCCGTTTTCTCCGTTTGCTCCTGTTGAGCCGGTTTTACAGGAGGTAACTGAGGCAACGGAGGTCGTGGACTTCATCGTCTCCCCAGTCTCCCGGGTCTCCGCGTTCTTCCACGTCCTCCGGAACAGCGAGGAACTTATCGATCGTCCGTCTTGCCGGCCTTGCGTTTGCCTTTGGCGGCGGCCGGCGGAGGGGCGGCCGGTTTTTCCGACCACGGAATCGTGCGGCTGAAGAGGACGGGGTATTTCTCATAGCCGTGGCCCGCCACGCGCGTGGCCGCAATGGCGGCCAGCTCGGCGTCGTACTGGCGACGCAGGTCGGCGAGCACCGCAGCGTGGCGTGGATCGGCGGCCACGTTCTTCATCTCGTAGGGATCGGAGTTGAGGTCGAATAGCTCTTCGGTCGGCTTCATCCCTTCGCCGCCGTGAGACCAGAAGATGTACTTCCAGCCCGGCGCCACGATCGCGAGGGTCTGGGCTGAAGTCGCGCCCCAGTAGTTGAAGAGCGGCAGCGCGTCGCGCATGCGTCCGTCGGGGTTCTCCAACAGCGGTAACAGGTTTCGCCCGTCGAGGCCGGCGGGTGCGGGCACACCGGCGAGCGCAAGCAGGGTGGGGGCCATGTCGACGTTGCCGGTGAGGGCGGCACTCGTTTTTCCCGAACGCGCGCGCGGTTGGCGCGGGTCGTGGATGATCAACGGCGACTTCGACGCCTCCTCGTAGGGCAGCACCTTGTCGCCGAACCCGTGCGCACCCATCGAGTAGCCGTTGTCGGACGTGAAGACGATGACCGTGTTGCCCGCTAGGCCCTCCCGTTCCAGCGACTCGCGGATCATACCCACGGCTGCGTCGATGCCGGTGATGAGCGCGTAGTAGGCCGCGGCCGACTCGTCATAGTTGTTGATCCACTCCCGGTACCCGGTTGCGGCACGGCTGGTGCGCGCCTGTGCCGCGAGGTGGCGGCCGTTCTCGACGCCGTAGTTGGGCGGACGCTTGAACTGCCGGCCCGCGTAGAGTTTGGCGTCCTGCGGATCCGGGGTGAACGGCAGGTGAGGTGCCTTGAAGCTGATCGAGAGGCAGAACGGTTTGCCCGAGCGTTTGGCGGATTGAAGAAAATCAGCGGCCCAAGCGGCGTACGCACGGGAGCAGTGCGGGTATTGCGCGGCGTACTTCGCGATTCCGGGGTTCCTGGCCGTCTCGTAAAACGTCTGGCCCGGTCCGCCTGCCCATTCGTCGAAGAACGTGGCGAGCGCCTCGAACTTCTCGCCCTGCAGGTCGAAGCCGATCTTGCCGGCGAAACCCGTGTGGTAGCCGGCGCGACGCAGCAGCACCGGGTAGGATCGCTCGAGGAATGTCCGCGCCAGGTCGCCGTGGTCGAAATTGCAGCCGTGGCGGTGCTCGTACAAGCCGGTCAGCACGTTGCAGCGGCTGGCCATGCAGATCGACGTCGTGTTGTAGTGGTTGGTGAAGCGCACGCCCTCGCGCGCGAGGCGGTCGAGGTGCGGCGTGATGACATCGGGGTTCTCGAGCCCGATCGCCCGTGCCGTCTGGTCGTCGGAAAAAAGGAAAACGATATTCGGCCGCGAAGCCGGCCCGGTGGCAGCGGCCGCGGCGACGGTGCCGGCGAGGAAGGCGAGCAGATGGAGCAACATAGAGGGCAGGGTTTTTACCGTGGATTTCCCGGCGCGGCTCTGCCGCAGCGGAAAGGTTGTAGTTGGGTCGAGAGGGCTAGCCTTGGGGTCGTGAGGCGTGTCCAAACAGCTCCGCGAGGGGGCAACTACGGGTGGACATGGATTTACACGGATGAGGGAGTGCCGATGTAGCCGAGGCTGTCTGCCTCGGATTATAGTGTGAGCCTGACAGCCGAAGGCGTTTCCGAAGGCGGCGGATTTCTTACCGCGGATTTTACCGATGGCACAGAGGGATGCGAAGACTCGTGCCCACTCGCCGCCTACCGCGCCTTTAGCTTCGCGATAAGGTAGGCGGTGGCGTTGTCGTGCTTCACGCCTGGGGCCCCCGGGTAGGCGAGTTCGCAGGCGACGCCCGCTGCGACGCAGCGTTCCTGCAGCTTCACGCCGAAATTGGACGTGTGCGTGGGGTCCTTCTGGTCCTGCCCGAGCGCGGGCGGGGTGGTGTAAAAGAGATAGACGGGCGGATCGCCGGCGCTCACCAGCGCGTACGGCGAGTACTCGTTGATCCACGGCAGGATTTTTTCCCGGGCGGCGAGGAATTGCGGGAACGCGCCGACGCCGAACGCGTGTCCGCCGTAGCGGCTGTTCGGCGTCCACTCCTTCATTTGGAGCGGGTCGAGCGTGGTCTGGGCGCCGTTGACAGCGGCGCAGAACAGGCGGGTCGACTCGCGTGCGACGGGGTCGGTGCTGCGCGGGTCCGCGAGATCGTCGTGGAATGCAAGCCAGAGGCTGGAGCAGGCGCCGGCCGAGCCGCCGGTGGCGCCGATGCGGGTGCGGTCAAGGTTCCACTCGCGCGCCTTACTCCGCACGAACTGCAGCGCGCGCGCGGCGTCGTGCAGCGGAGCCTTCACGGGCGGCACAACGCCTTCCGCCTCGGCGTGACGGATGAGGCGGTAATTGACGGCTGCGACCGAGATGCCGGCCTTGAGCAGCGCGGCGACGTCGACGAAGCGGTCGACGCGCTCTTTTTCGCCGCCCTGCCAGCCGCCGCCATGGATCACGAAGACGAGCGGCGTGGGCGCGGTGGACTCCGCTTTCCAAAAATCCAGGACGTGGCGTTCATGGGCCCCGTACCGCACCTCGGCGAATGTGGGCTTCGGCACGGAGGCGGCGTAGGCGGCGGGTTCGGCCGCCTTGGCCGCGGCCTTGCCTTTCGCCTTGGACTCGGCGGCGAAGACCGTCGGCAGGGCGAGGGGCAAAGTTGCGAGCAAAGCGAGGACGGCGGCTTTCAAGGGGTTCACGTCGCGATCGAGCCGCGATCTCACGCCCCGTGCAAGCCCTCGGCCAGCGCCGATCACGCTCCCGCGGTCACGCGGGCCAAGGCGCATCCGCTCGCGCGCCGAAGCGGGTGCCGGCCGGGAAACGCAGGCCGAAATACTCCGCCAGCACGGCGAGCAATTCATCGGGATCGGTGACCTCCCTCCGTTCCACCCGGCCGTCGGCATGGCGCACGGTGAGTTCGCGGTTGAGCAGGGTGTGGCGGCGGTCCTCGAGCGTGAGCGAGGCACGGAGGTTATGCCGGAACGCCGACTGCGGGTGCGCGCAGGTGTACCAATTGCCCAGCTCTAGGTCGACGGCGGGCACCGGCTCCAAAGTGAAGGTGTAAACGTCCCCCCAGTTTTCACCGATCCGCGCCTGATGAGCGACCAGCGTGCCGCGCCGCACGAGCCGCCGGGGCTCGAGGCAGCCTGGTTGCGGCGTGTCGTACTCCAGACGCAGCGGGCGGCGGAGAGACATGCTGCCGAAGCCGACGTCGGCGAGGCACGGGCCCGCGTCGGGCGTATCGACGCGCAGGAGTTGGTGCACCAGCGGCGTGGGCACTTCGTCGGGAATCTGCCACCGCACGCGGCCGATCAGCGGCGTGACCGCGAACCCGAGTTGGCGGAGCGCGGCGCCGAGCAGCGCGTTCTGCTCGAAGCAGTAGCCGCCGCGTCGGTCTCGCACGAGTTTGCGTTCGATCGACGGCAGATCGGTCGCGATCAGGCGGCCGAGCAGGATGTCGAGGTTTTCGAACGGGATCGTGCCCGCGTGACAGGCGTGGACGTCCGCGAGCGTCGCGAAATCCGGCGCGCGGCTTCCGGTGTGGCCGATGCGCGCGAGGTACGCCTCGAGGTCGATCGCTGGTTCCGGGGCCGGCATGCTCTCAGGGCGGGTTTGCGGCGCCGGAGGCCTTGGCCTTGCGGGGCACGGACTTCTTTTCCGCCGGCGGCGGGGCGATCTGGTCGGCCGGCGCGAAACATCCTTCGGGCGGCCGCGCGGGCAGGGAAGCTTTCCAATCCAGAGCGAGCCGGCTCAATCGCGCGACAACTTCAGGTTGGCTCGCCGGCTCATCCTTGGCCTCGGCGCGGTCGGCGGTGACCCGGTGGAGGGAAACGCGTTTCGCGTCGTAGGTGAGCAGGAGTTTCCAATCGCCGTCGCGCACCGCCAGGCGGGGCCACCAGTCGGGTTCGGTCTGGTTGCCGCGCCATTCCCAAAACACGGGGCGGGTGCGCGCGGTCGGCTTTCCCTGCAGCGCCGGCAGCAAGTTCTCGCCGTCACCTTGGTAGTCGGCGGGCAGCGCCGCGCCGGCGGCGGCGCAGAGCGTGGGCAGGAGGTCCACCGCGGTGATCACGGTCGTGTCGTCCTTCTTCCCGGCGGGCGCGCGGCCCGGCCAGCGCACGACGAAGGGCACGCGCACGCCGCCCTCGAAGAGGCTGCGTTTTCGGCCGCGCAGGCCGCCGGTCTCGCCGACGCTGTAGTAGGTGTCGTAACCGGTGACGCCGGAGTCCCCTTCCGTGTAGGCGGGCCGCTTCAACTTGCCGGTGCTCTCGGGGCCGTTGTCGGAGGAAAAGATCACGAGCGTGTTGTCCTCCACTCCTGCCTCGCGCAGCGCCTCGAGGATGCGGCCCACGGCCGCGTCGCCGTCGGTGATGACAGACGCGTAGACGCGCCGCTGCTCGTCGAGGTGCTTCCAGCGTTCCATCGCCTCCGCGCTCGGCGCGTGAGGAGTATGGGCCTCATGGAGCCAGACGTTGATGAAGAACGGCCGGTCGCGATGCGTGCGGATGAAGGCGATGGTGTTGGCGGCGGTGTCGCCGACCTTCGCGGCGGGCCAGCCGGCGCCACCGTTGAACACGGCCCATTCGTCGATGCCGTAGTCCTCGGGTTTCGGCGCGCCGGGGGTCTGGCGATTGGTGAGATGCCATTTCCCGAAGTGGCCGGTGCGGTAGCCGGCGGCGCGCAGGATTTTCGGAAGGGTGATCGCGCGCGAATCGAGCCAATCGGGCATGTCGCGCTGCCGGTTCTGTGCCGGGTGGGCGAAATGCTGGTGCACGCCCCAGCGGGCCGGGTATTGGCCTGTCATCACGGCGGTGCGGCTCGGGGAGCAGACCGGGTTGAGGACGTTGAACTGCGTGAAGTCG
>JAURJO010000128.1 GCA_030832235.1 Verrucomicrobiota bacterium | reverse complement strand
GCAAGGCACGCCGTCGATCAGCTCGGTTCCAATCACCGTGCGGCTCGAGGCCGCGCCGGCGCAGGGTGCAAATGCGACAGTGAGCAGCACCCCAAGCCGAGCGGCGAGGCGCGGCAAATTCGGCTTCATGGGGGAAAAATGACCCTCGCACGGCCGCGCTCAACCTCGCTCCACGGGATCACGTGGAAAATCAGGTTTTCCCCGCGGTCCGCCCGGGATCGGAGCCGGCGGCTGCAGCAACGGGCTTCATGACGAGTTCCTCACCCTTGACGGAGAAACGCACCTCGGTGCCCTCCGCCACGTCACCGCTGATCAGCGCCCGCGCGAGCTGCGTCTCGATGCGTCGCTGCAGGAAGCGCTTTAGCGGCCGCGCGCCGAACACGGGATCATATCCACGCTCCGCCGCCCAGGACTTGGCCTTGGCGTCGAGCACAACGGTCACGCGACGATCCGCGAGCCGGCGGTTCAGGTCCGCGAGCAGCAGGTCCACAATCGATCCGATCTCCTCCAGCGTGAGCGGCTTGAAGAGGATCGTCTCATCGATGCGGTTGAGGAACTCCGGCCGGAACGCGCGCCGCACCTCCGTCATCACGCCCTCGCGCACATTCTCCGGGATCGTGTCGCCCGTCACGCCCTCGAGAAGGTGGCGCGAGCCGAGGTTGGACGTGAGGATGATTACGGTGTTCTTGAAGTCGACCGTACGCCCCTGCGCATCCGTGATGCGGCCGTCGTCGAGCACCTGCAGAAGCACGTTGAAGACGTCGGGGTGCGCTTTCTCGACCTCGTCGAACAGCACCACCGCGTAGGGCTTGCGCCGCACCGCTTCGGTGAGCTGCCCGCCCTCGTCGTAGCCGACATAGCCCGGCGGGGAGCCGATCAGCCGCGCAACACTGTGCTTCTCCATGTATTCCGACATGTCGATGCGTACCATCGCCGCCTCCTCGTCGAAGAGCGTCTCGGCGAGGGTCTTCGCGAGCTCCGTCTTCCCGACGCCGGTGGGGCCGAGGCACAGGAAGCTGCCGACCGGCCGGCGCGGATCCTTGATGCCGCTGCGTGCGCGGAGGATCGCCTCCGTCACAAGGTTCACCGCCTCGTCCTGCCCCACCACGCGGCGGTGCATTACCTCCTCGAGTCGCAGGAGTTTCTCCTTCTCGCCTTCGACAAGGCGCGTGACGGGTACGCCGCTCCACTTCGAGACGACCTCGGCGATCTCCTCCTCGGAAACCTCCTCCTTCACCAGCCGCGACCGGTCGCGGCCCTCGCACTCCAGCCGCTTCAGCTCGGTCTCCAGCTGCGGCAGCCGGCCGTGACGGAGCTCCGCCACACGGTTAAGGTCATAGGCGCGCTCCGCCTTTTCCATCTCGAGGCGCGCGGCCTCGATGTCCTCGCGCAGCTTACGCGTCCGACCAACCGCGGCCTTCTCGCCCTCCCAGGCGAGCCGGATGCCCTGGGCGCGCTCCCGTGCCTCGGCGAGTTCGCGCCGCAACGTCTCCAGCCGGCGCGCACTGGCCTCGTCCTTCTCCTTGGCCAACGCGGTCTCCTCGATCTCGAGTCGCAACACGCGTCGCGTGAGCTCGTCCAGCTCCTGCGGCATCGAGTCCATCTCGGTGCGGATCATCGCGCACGCCTCGTCGACCAGATCGATGGCCTTGTCGGGCAGGAAGCGGTCGCTGATGTAGCGGTGCGAAAGGATGACGGCGCTGACGAGCGCGTTGTCCTGGATACGCACGCCGTGGTGCAGCTCGAAGCGCTCGCGGAGCCCGCGCAGGATCGAGATCGCATCTTCGACCGAGGGCGGATCGACGGGCACGGGCTGGAAACGGCGCTCAAGGGCGGCGTCCTTCTCCACGTGCTTGCGGTACTCGTCGAGGGTCGTCGCGCCGATGCAGTGGAGCTCGCCGCGCGCGAGCATCGGCTTGAGCAGGTTGCCGGCATCCATCGCGCCGTCGGTCTTACCTGCGCCCACGATGAGATGAAGCTCGTCGATGAACAGGATGATGCGCCCCTCGGCGTGCCGCACCTCCGCGAGCACGGCTTTCAGGCGTTCCTCGAACTCACCGCGGTATTTCGCGCCCGCCACGAGCGCGCCCATGTCGAGGGAGAAGATCGTGCGGTCCTTCAGTCCCTCGGGCACATCGCCCCGCAGGATGCGTTGCGCGAGGCCCTCGACGATCGCGGTTTTGCCGACACCCGGCTCGCCGATGAGCACGGGGTTGTTCTTCGTCTTGCGCGAGAGGATGCGGATCGTGCGGCGGATCTCGTCGTCGCGCCCGATCACGGGGTCGAGTTTTCCCTTCCGCGCCTGCGCCACGAGGTCGATCCCGTACTTCTCGAGCGCCTGGTAGGTCGCCTCCGGGTTGTCGGTCGTGACGCGCTGTGCGCCGCGCATCTCCTTGAGCACGCCGAGCACCTTGGCGCGGTCGAGGTTGAAACTGCGCAGGAAACGCCGAAAGGCGTCGGGCTTCGCCACGTCGATCAGGCCGAGCAGCAGGTGCTCCACCGAGACAAACTCGTCCTTGAGCTTCGTCGCCTCGGCCTCAGCGCGGGTGAGCGCCTCGTTGACGGCCTGCGTGACGTAAATCTTGGAGGCGTCGACGGCCCCGCTGACCTTCGGCAGGCGGTCGAGCTCCCGCTCCACCGCGAGCTGCGCGGCGGCCGTGGAGAGGCTCAGCTTCTCCAGCAGGCCGGGCACGATGCCACCCTCCTGCGCAAGCAGAGCGGAGAGCAAGTGCCAGGAGTCGACCTCCGCGTGCGATTTGCGACGGGCGACGGCCTGCGCCTCGGTGACAGCCGAGCGCGACATCTGGGTGAGGTTGACGAAGTCCATGATGCACCCGCCCTCGCAAGGAACGGGCCAGCCCACGACAGGGTTTTTCCTAGGGGGAAACCAGCTGGCTCCCCGGCGGAGCGCCAGGCTGGGTCACGACGGCGCAGCGTCGCGCGCCAAGTTGGCGTGGCCGAGGTCCGACGACTACGGGCTGATTTCGAAAACTTCGACGATACCCACGCCCGGCGCGGCGGGTTGGTCGCGGTCGGGATTCGTATCCCGCAACTCGAACGGCCGCACGATGACCGTGTAGGCCCCGGGAGGCAGATCCAGCATGACACAGGGCTCGCGACGATTTCCGGGGGCATGCCCCGTGGCGAAGATGGCCTTTTCACCATGCGTTACCACGAACGGTTTAAAGTCGTTCTCGGGACTCGCACCGCCCTCCGCCCCGGAGCTCCAGTCGTCGTTGCGCACCAGCAGGAGCCCGGCCGCATTGCGCAATTCGAGCTCGGGATCGTCGAGCACGCCGGAGAGGTTGAAGGGTGCCCGCGCGAGCGTGGGGCCGAGGACGCGGATCAGGATGCGCTTCGTGGATCCGGCGGCCCCCTGCACGTAAAACCCGCCGTGCATCTCCCGGCCGGCGCGGTCCGCGTAGCCGCGAGTGGCGAGGTTGATGATTTTCGCCGAGTCGCGGTTGACCTCGTAGGCCTCCGCGAGCGCCACACCCGTGCCGCCGCCCGCGCCCTCGATCACCGCGGTGTACGCGCCCGCCGGCAGGGTGAGCACTGTAGCGGCATCCAGGCTGCCGGTGGCGAAAGGGAACGCGCCGAGCCGAGCCGCGGCGGTGGAAATTTCCGCCGCCGCTCCTTCGCGGGACTGCGACCACCACTGGTCGTTTTCAGCCACCAAGGATCCAGCCCGGTAAATCGACAACCGCGGATCGGCGAGCGCCCCCGTGACGCCGAAGCCCGCCAACGCCGGACCCGCCGCGCGCACCAACACGGTCTTGGGCAGCGGACCCTGAATCACGAACCCGCCGATCAGCACCTGGTCGTCTCGACCCACCCACGCGCGCGTCGCCACGTTGATGAGCGCACCGGCATTCGCCGGACCTTGGGTCTGCAGCCGGAAGTTCGCCGTCACAAAGGCCGTCTGCTCGATCGTAAGCGCATTGTTCGACTCACCCGCTTTTCCTGCCGCGACACCAATCGGGGCGTTGATGGGCGCCGGCACGACCACGTCGGGGTTGGAAAAATACGCGAGCTCGGTGCCGGGCGGGTACGCCATGATATCGCGGTACTGCCGACCGTCGGCCCCGAAGAACCGGTAACCGTAGCTGTACGAATACGCCCCCTCCCCGCTGAGCGCGTTGCCGCGGTCATGGGCGCAACCGAGCACATGGCCGAGTTCGTGGGCGATCACGTTGCCCGAGGTGGCCGAGCCGTACTGCACGACCGAAAACGCGTAGAGGGGGTTCGTGTTGTCGGCCGGATCATCCAGCAGGAAGCTCAGACCGCTGCTGACCGCGTCGTTGCGCTGCAGCACCAGGCACACGACATCCGCCCCCGCCGCGTCGCGCGCCGCGTGCACGTCGTCCATCTTGCCGTCGGCGGTCTTGTACAACGCCGTGAGCGCGTCGTCCTGCACCTTGGTCACGAGGCTCAGGTCCTCGTCGTAACGCGTCTCGTGGATACGCACCAGCCTCACGCGGGCGGTGATCAGGCTGGCGTCGAAAGCGCTGTTGATGCGCGCCACCGCGAGGTCGAACGCACTCTGCAGCGCGGCCGTGCGGGACGCACCGGCGAGCGTCGGCAGCACCGCTTCGGTGTAGGCGATCAAGAGGTGGATCTCAGGGCGCTGGGGATTTACCGGCGCAGCGGCGCTCACGGCGGCCGGAGCGACGGTCGAACCGGACACCCCCGCGGCGCGGGGCGGCTGGCGGTCGCCGCCGCAGGCGAGAACCAACTCCGGTTCCACCCGGAAGAACTGCGCGACGCCTTCGGCCGCGGATCTGAGTACGAAGCTGCCGAGGAGCGGATCCTCGATCACCGCGTGCAGGTGGCCCTCGTTCCAGGCGAACAGGGCGCGGCTCCCTGCCCTGCCCTCGATCCGGCCGGCGTTCGTCCATCGATCGGCGCCGAGCATTTCGCTCGCGCCGAGCGCCACCGTCACACTCCCGCCCCGCGGCAAAGGAACCTCCACGCGGCCTCCCTCGCGCCAGAACGGCGACTGCTTGCCGCCAAGCCACGCGCGATCGATCGCGACGTGCCGCACGTCGCGCGACGGCGCCGGCAACGCGGCGTCGATCCAGGCGGCGTTCGGTGGAGTCACAAAGTGGAAGATCGCCCGCGCGCGACCGGCCGTCGTCGGCGCGGCCGCAACCGGCGCCTCGTCGCGGGCCGTCACCTGAACGGACGCCGATCCCTCAGCCACCGGAACCACCCGGGTGGAAGCGACCGGTCGGGCCTCGCGCGGCGGGCGCGGGAAAAGCGCGAGCAGCAGGACGAGAGCCGCCATCAAGCCCGCCAGCCGCGGAAATGAAACCCGGTGATTCAAGCGCTCGCCTTGCCTTTGCGCGCCGGCAGGCCCGCGATCAGCGAGCGCAGCTGCGCGGCGTGGTCCGCTGTGTCCACCTTCGCCACCACCGCCAGCACCCGCCCGTCGGCCTCAAACACGTAGGCCGCCCGCGCGGGACCGGTGAACTTCCGGCCGTACATCGATTTCTCCACCAGCGAGTCCGTCGCCCGCGCGAAACGATCCCCCGGGTCGCTCACCAGCGTGAACGGGAGCTTCTTCTTTTCTCCCTGGCGTGCCTGCGCCGTCGCGCCGTCGCGGCTCACGGCGATGAGCCCGAAACCGGCCTGCTCCAATTCCGCGGCGAATCCTGTCAGGCTCTCGACCTGACGGTCACAACCCGGCGTGCCACCTTTCATGTAGACCGACACCACGGTCCTCCGGACCAGCAGGTCGGCAAAGAAAGCTTCCCGCGAGCCCCCGGCTTGGCTCCACGCATGCACGGGGAAAGAAAGGTCGGCCTTGGCACCCGATTCGATCATGCCGGGAAATGAGCTTCCGTCGTACCGCGGGTCAAATCCCGTCCCGGCCAAGGGCGGGAATGAGGCTTTGACGCGCGCCGCGAAGATTTCCAAGTTCGCCCCGAATGAAGTCGGTCAAAGTCCCCGCGCTGGAGCTCTTTCTCCACGAGATGATACCCCTCGCCAAGGCGATGGGCGTCGGCGTGGAGGTGAGCGACGACCGCGCGCTGGTGCTGACGGCGCCCAAAGAGCAGAACCGCAATTCGTTGAACACCGCGTTCGGCGGAAGCCTCGTTTCTCTAGCCACCCTCGCCGGCTACGGCGTAGTCTGGGAACTGATGCGCAACGAGCGCGGCGCCGAGAAGCCCGCCTGGAGCATCGTGGTAAAGGAGAGCCGCGCCGCCTACCGGCGCCCCGTCATCGGCGATCTCCGTGCGATCTGCGAGCGGCCCGCCCACGCGGCCATTGCGGAGTTCAAGGAAGCCCTCGCCCGCTACGGCAAGGCCAAGCTCAAGCTCAAGGCGTCCATCGTCGAGAACGGTGTGACCGCCGTCGACGTAACCGCGGCGTTCGTCGTCACACGCTGAAGCGGGATTCCCGGCGTTGGTCTCCGCGGACTTGTCCGAGGCCTTGCTCCTTCGCCGAGCCTACGGAGGAAACAGACGGCGGTCGCGGTTTCGGCATAGTCCGCGGCGAGCCTGCCCGCCGTAGCCTCGGCGCAGGTGGGCGGCCGCGGCTGTACCAACCCCGCCAACCCGTGCCCGACCGTCGTTAGTCACCCGAGGGGCGCGATGCGACCCACGGCCTGGGGCCGCTGGATCGGACTCCGTGAACCCGGGTTGGGCCTCTGTGCCCTCTGTGTCCCACACTCAACTCCCCTTCGGTCGCGACGGAACCACGCCAGGATCCCACCGCGCCGAAACGGCTCGACCGCGCCGGAGCGCGCCGGCCAACCTGCGCCCCGCATGTCCGGCCCCGCCCGCCTCTTTCCGCTGCACCGCGCGCTCAGCCTGTTGCTGCCGGTGTTCGCGCTGCTCGGGTGCAGCTCCACCAAGGCCCCGGGCCCGAAACCACTCTTCACCCCGCCGCCGATCCTTGACGAGCCGCCGCGCGGTGCGGTTTTCCCCGTGATGCTGGGCATCGACGTGCTGGAGTCCGACGGTTTCGCGGCGGTGAAGGGAAAACGTATCGGTCTGCTCTCCCATCCCGCCGGCGTAAATCGCAAAGGCGTGCCCACGGTCGACGTGCTCCGGCGCGCTCCTGGGGTTAAGCTCGTGGCGCTGTTCGGACCGGAACACGGGATCCACGGCGACGCGCCCGCCTCGGCCAAGGTCGCCGACTCCACCGACAAGCGCACCGGGCTGCCTGTTTTCTCGCTCTTCCCGCCGCGCCGCCCGACCAAAGCGATGCTCAAGGACATCGATGCGCTGGTCATCGACCTGCAGGACATCGGCACGCGCAGCTACACGTTCGCCGCGGCGATG
>JAURJO010000127.1 GCA_030832235.1 Verrucomicrobiota bacterium | reverse complement strand
GTGGTCGGGATTGGGTGACGTGGACGAGGCGGCCGGGGAGGCGACAGCGGACATGCGAGGAAAAGCCGCCGAGAAGAGCGCGCGGGCGGGGGCGCGCAATCACGAAAATGACATGACGCGTGATTGCGCCGTCGTCGCCTGCCCCTACGGTGCGCGGATGAAGTTTTTTGTCCGTCTGGCCGTGCTCCTTGCGTTGCTGTCCTCCTCCGGCCGGGCCGCCGAGTGGCTGCCGATCGAGCGTCAGGTGGCGGAGATGACGAAGTCGACGGACGTCACCGTCGTGCATTTCTGGGCGCCATGGTGCCCGAACTGTCACGCGGAGCTGAAGTCCGGTGGCTGGAAGAAATTCGTCGAGGCGAACCCGAGGGTGAAGCTGGTCTTCATCACCGTGCGCGACGAGCGCGACGGGGCGAAGGAGCTGCAGAAGTTCGGCCTCGGGCCGCAGAAGAACTTTCTCCACCTCCAGCACCCCAATCCGTCGCGCCGGCCGGGTGAGGAGATGACGTCCTTCATGGGCCAGCGCGTCGGCTGGCTGCCGGCGACGTGGATCTTCCGCAACGACCGGCTGCGCTACGCGCTCAACTACGGGCAGATTCGGTTTCCGATCCTCCAGCAACTCGTCGAGGACGCCTCCCGGGCGTGGGACTGACGGTGGAACCACGAAACACACGAAATACACGAAAGCCTGTGCCCGATTTTCGTGTATTTGGTGTGTTTCGTGGTTCACCCCGGCCTTGTCTCCGTTCCTCTAATCTGAGCGACTTCGCCCCGCGCTTTTGCCGTTCAAATGTCCGCCATCAATCGCTTCCTGCTCGAGCACAACCTCCGCATCGCGTCGAACCCGTGCGTCAGCCCGGATTTCTGCCTCGACTGGCAGACGCTGAGCGACCAGCTGCGGGCCGGAAAGCTGCTCAAGGTTTATCCGAAGAGCCGCTTCGAGACGGCCGCCGGCGCGTGGACGCTGCTCGAGAGCGCGAACGGTGACTGCGCCTGGCGGTTGCAGGGGCGGACCGACGTCCTGCACGACGGCATCGAGCTGGCGGACGGCACGCAGGCCTTTCCGGCCACATTTGAAAACCTGCTCCGGTTGAAAAACCTCGTCCAGGCACACCACCCGGCGAGCACGATCTTCCCGACCGCGACCGAGACACTTGGGCGCAGCACGCTTGGCATCGGCGCACGCTTCACGACGCTGCACTGGCCGGCGGTCGACTGGGCGATGAGCGCTCTCGGTCTCGGCGTGACCGCCAACCAGAACTCGATCCCGCGCGAACTGGTCTATGACACCGATGTGATGCTGGCGGGCCGTCTCGACTCGGTGCCTTTCCCCTTCATCGGCACCAACGTACCCGAGGGCCACCAGGGCCAGAGCGTCGAGGGCATGAGCCACGGCTGCGTGCTGGCCAAGCTGCGGAATGGATTCCACCGCCGTGGGATCGCGTGGAGCTTCAACGCCGACCATCAGCCGATCGGCGGCAAGTTCGACGGCCGCGAGGACGCGCTCGTCACGGGCTGCGTGCTCGCGAGTTACATCACCTTCGATCTCTCGCCCGAGCTGGCACAGACGAAGGCGCCCGCGGATCCCGCGGCGTGGGTGGCGGCCCAGGTGCCCGCCGGGCTCGTCACGCAGGTCCGCACGCGCGTGGCCGCCGCCGGGCTCGCGCTCGACGAGGCCGCGTTCACTCGGTTGCTCGCGAGCGTCTGGCCGGCGCTGGAAAAAATGAAGCGTCGCGACGACAAGTACGCCGCCGCCCGCGCGCGGTTGTTCACGACCGAGGCCGGCCGCGCTTACCTGCGGGAACTCTCCATCGACGAGCTGCCCGGTCTCACCACGCCGGAGACGACCGCCGTCATGCTGGCCCTCTGCGAGGCGCTGGGAATGCGCATCCACTTCGTCGCCCCGGCCTTCGGCTTCCAGAAGAACATGCCGTACCCCGACGACCACGAGCTGCGCGCGCTGATCGAGCGCCAGTGGGCCGTGTGCCGCCGGTTCGGCGTGAGCATCGGCTTCCACTCCGGCTCGGGGAAATCCGCCGCGAACTACCGCGTGATGGGCGAGGTGACGGGCGGGCGGCTCGAGATCAAGACGAGCGGCCGCTACACCTACGAGATGGGCCGCGCGCTCTTCGCTTCGGGCGATGCCGGCGACCAGGCCTTGTGGCGCGATTGGTACCGTTTCACGCTGGAGCTCGCGCTCGCGGGCGCGTTCAGCGCCGACGCCACGGAGCAAAAGATGGCGCGGGTGTTCATCACCGACGCCCTCGCCAAGGCCGGCCGTGGCGTCGAGGTCTTCGCCAACCCCACGGTCACGCGCGCCGCGCTCGAGTCGTTGCCGCCGAGCCCGGAGCACATGTTCTGGTTCGAGTATAATTTCCTTTTCGTCCTCGCCGGCGGCGGCCGCGCCGAGAAGGCCGCGCTCGGCGACCACACGCCGGCCGGTTACCGCCAGCGCGCCCGTTTCTACGCGATCAGCGCCGAGGGCCGGCTCAATTACGCGCGCAACGTCGCGGCCTACCTCATCTTCCTCGCCGAGAACACCGGCCTGGCGCCCGCGGCCACCTGCGTCGCGGCCCGCGCCCGCCTCGAGCGGCATGCCAGCCTAGAGGCCCTGCTCGACGACATCGCCGCCTGACGGTTTTCCGTCGTAACTCCGTTCCGTTTTTAACGCCCTCCGTCCCATGCCCTCCCGGCCCTTCATCCACGACGACTTCCTCCTCGGCACCCGCCAGGCGCGCGAGCTCTACCACCGCTACGCGGCCGACGAGCCGATCTACGACTACCACTGCCACCTGCCGCCCGACCAGATCGCCTCCAACCATCAGTTCGCCGACCTCGCCGAGCTCTGGCTCGGCGGCGACCACTACAAGTGGCGGGCGATGCGGACCAACGGCGTGAAGGAGCAGTTCATCACGGGGCCGGCCGCGCCCCGCGAGAAGTTCCAGGCCTGGGCCGAGACGGTGCCCCATACTCTCCGGAACCCGCTCCACCACTGGAGCGCCCTCGAGCTCAAGCGTTACTTCGGCGTCGATGAGCTGCTCGACGGCCGCTCCGCCGAACGCATCTGGAAGAAGGCCAATGCCCGCCTCGCGAAGCTGCGGGTTCACGACCTCATCAACATGTCCAACGTCGCCGTCGTGTGCACGACGGACGACCCCGCCGATTCGCTCCAGCACCACGACGCCATCCGCCGCAACCCCGGCAAACTCAAGGCCCGCGTCTATCCGGCGTTCCGGCCTGACAAGGCCCTGGCGGTCGGCAATCCCGCCGCTTTCAACGCCTGGCTCGACCGCCTCGCCGGCGCGGCCGGCGTAGCCAATGGCATCCGCACCTTCGACGACCTGCTCGCCGCGTTGAAGAAGCGTCACGACGACTTCCACGCCGCCGGCGCGCGCGTCTCCGACCACGGTCTCGAGAGCGCCCTCGCCGAGCCGTGCACCCATGCGCAGGCGCGCATGGTTTTTGACGCTGTGCGCTCCGGACGCGCCGCCACGCCCGAGGAAGCGGCCCGTTACGGTTCCTACCTCATGCTGGAGTTCGGACGCTGGGACGCCGCGCGCGGCTGGACCAAGCAGCTCCACCTCGGCGCGCTGCGGAACAACAACACGCGCCTCCTTACGAAGCTCGGGCCCGACACCGGCTTCGATTCCATCGGCGACTTCCCGCAGGCCGCCGCGCTTTCGCGTTACCTCAACGCGCTGGACTCCACCGACCAGTTGCCGCGCACGATTCTCTACAACAACAACCCCGTGGATAATTACGTCCTCGGCACGATGATCGGTAACTTCCAGGACGGCTCCATCCCGGGCAAGGTGCAGTTCGGCAGCGGCTGGTGGTTCCTCGACCAGAAGGAGGGCATGGAGTGGCAGATGAACACGCTCTCCAATCTCGGCCTGCTCTCGCGTTTCGTGGGCATGATCACCGACTCGCGCAGCTTCGTGAGTTACCCGCGCCACGAGTACTTCCGCCGCACGCTCTGCAACCTGCTCGGCGCCGACATGGCCGCGGGCCTCATCCCCAACGACCTCAAGGTCGTCGGCGGCATGGTCCGCAACATCTGCTTCGCCAACGCGCGCGCCTACTTCGGCCTCGAGCTCGCCCCGGAATTCGCGAACCGGAAATAGGCCCACGGTCCGTCCTGGCCCTTCAGGTCCGGGCGGATTTGGAACTCAGGAGCTCAGGAACTCAGAAACGAATCGCGAGGTCCTTGCTATCACCTCTTGGCATACGGAAAGGCTTACGATTGAGCCGCGGGTGATCCCGGGAACCATTCGTGCCCCCTGAACGGGGGCTTCATGCCTCGGTGGTCTCGGATCGGCTCCCCGTGACCTCTGTTTCCAAATCCTAGGTCGCGGTTCCCGCCGGCTCCGTCACCCGGGCCAGGTACCAGGCCAGCGCGTAACGGGTGAGTTGGCCGCCGGGGCCGCGCAGGTTGAAGTCGAAGGCATGGGTGGCCCACGGTAACAGCAGGTTCAGATGGGGCACGCCGTGGGCCGCCAGACGCTCCGCCAGGCGTTCACTGTGCCGGTGCCACGCGATCGAGTCGTTCACGCCATGCAACAGAAGCGTTGGCGGTGCTTCGCGTGTGACGTGAAAAATGGGGCTCGCCGACTCATAGGCGGCGCGTTCCCGGTCGGGTGGTCCGCCCAGCAGCTGGCGCATCAGCGTGGGCGAACGCAGCATGTCGTCCTCGTGGGTGTTGACGTAACCGAAGATCAGGTCCGAGGGCGCGTAGAACGCGACCACGCCGCGGATCGCCGGATCGCGCGCGGTGTAGGCGACGGATTGCGCGATCTGCCCGCCGGCCGAGCGGCCGAGGAGCACGAGACGTGCGGGGTCGATGCCGAGCGCCGGGCCGCGCGCCTTCAGGAACGCGATGGCCGCGAGCGCATCGTCGCGCTGCGCCGGCCAGCGGTGCGCCGGGGCGAGCCGGTACGAGATCGCCGCGACCGCGTAGCCCTGCTCAGCGAGCCAATGATTCAATCCGGGCAGCTGTCGGCGATCGCCGCCGTCCCAGCCGCCGCCGTGGATCACGACCACGCAGGGAGCCAAGCCATTCCCGTTTCGCGCCGGCCGGTAGAAGTCCAGTGCCAGGCCGGGGGCGAACTCCAACGTCTCGGGTGCGACCGCCGCAGGTTCGCCCGCCCCGAAAAGATGCCGCCACGTGAACGCCGGATAGCCGTCGCCCGACCAATCCCCGAAACCCTCGCGCAAACGGGCCGGCAGCGGGCGGGCCAGCCGGGCCGCCTGCCAGGCGGGTTTTAGAAAAAGCCCGGTCGCCATCAGGCCGAGCAGGGTGGCCATGGCCCCATCCGGTCCCGGAGACGAGGGAAGGGCGACACCGGCGATCAGCACCGAGGGAAGGGCGAGCCAGTGCCCGAACTCTCCGGCGAGGATCGCCAGTTTCCAAGGCGACCACGGGGGCGAGCGAAAGACCGTGAGCAGACCGAGCGTCGTGAGCGCGGCGGCGACGGGAATCAGGATCCAGCTCGTCATGGAAAGGGTTCGCCCGCGGGTGAACCTTCCGCACCGTAGCCGGTTTTCTCCGGATTGCGATGCGCCGCCTCGACCAGCTTCTCGCCAACCTCGGTTATTGCAGCCGCAGCGAGGCCCGCGACTGGGTGCGCGCCGGGCGTGTGACCGTCGGCGGGGCGCCGGCGCGCGACGCCGGACAACGCGTCGCCGCCGGCGAAGTCCGCATCGACGGCGAGCCGCCGGACCATCCCGACGGGCTCCTGCTCCTGCTCCACAAGCCGACCGGTCTCGTCTGCTCCCATGACGAGCGTGAGGGGCCGTCGGTCTATTCCTTGCTTCCGGAACGCTGGCGCCGGCGTAACCCGGTCGTGACCAGCGTGGGCCGGCTCGACAAGGAAACCAGCGGCGCGCTGCTGCTCACCGATCTGCCGGCGCTTGTGCATCGCCTCACTTCGCCACGCCACAAGGTGCCCAAAGTCTACCGCGCCACCGTCGATCGCGATCTCCCGGCGGATCTGGCCGGGCTTTTCGCCTCCGGCACCCTGCGACTCGAGGGCGAGGACAAGCCCTGCGCGCCGGCCGAGTTGCTAATGATCGGGGCGCGCGAGGCGCTGCTCACGCTTACCGAGGGGCGCTACCATCAGGTGCGGCGGATGTTCGCCGCGGCCGGAGCGACGGTGCTTACACTGCACCGCGAATCCTTCGGCCCCCTCGACTTGGCGGGACTCTCGCCGCGCGCTTGGAGATCGCTGCCGGTCGACACTTTCGGCCCGACGGCCTGAAACGGGAGTCAGGCTCGAATTCGCCTGAGGCCCTTGATTGGCCTGCTGCCGCTAATTCTCTGGCGACGGCGCCAGGTGACGCACACGGTGCGCCCATGTACGAGTTACCGCTCACCGGCGCCCAGAAGTCCCACCTGCGTGGTCTCGGCCAGACGCTGCCCGACCACCTCAAGGTTGGGAAAGCGGGTCTCACGACGGAGTTTTTCGGGGAACTGCAGAAATTCCTGCGTACCCAGGAGCTCGTGAAGCTGCGGTTTCTCGGCGCGGAACGAGACGAGCGTACCGAGCTCTGCACGCGTATTGCTGACGAAGGCCGATGCGTGTGCGTCGGTGCCGTCGGCCACACCGCGCTCTTTTACCGTCCGAACCCCGACCCGAAGGCCCGCGGCATCACGCTGCCTTAGGCGGCCCTGTTTAGGGCGCGGTTGCGCCTCGCGCGCGCTTGAAACCCTCCCCGTGGTGTAGCCGCGGCCGCCCGCCTACGCCGAGGCTACGGCGGGCAGGCCCGCCGCGGATCATGCTAAATCGACTTCCGTCGAAAGCCCTTCGGAAGACCCCAGGTTTTTCACCGCGGATTTCACGGATCGCGCGGATGAGGAGAAGAAGCCGTCACTCTTTCCGAACTTCCCGGCCTTCTGTTCAACCACCGCCTTTGCGCGGCTTGAATTTTTTCGCGGCAAAATGCCAATGGCCGCGAAGAGGCGCACAAGGCGCAAGAGCAGGGCTCGAGCCACCCAATCCGGTGCAACCGCGGATCGATGCCGATCGACACGGATGAATGCGTTTCGTCTGTAGCCGGGGTCGTTGACCCGGACCATGTCGTCGATTGTACGGCCGAAGGCATTTCCGAAGGTGCCGAACTTGAACCGGAAGATCGCGGATGAATGCGACGAGGGCGTATCGCCTGTATCCCCAGTCTCACCCGTCTCCCTAGTCTTCCCCTCTCCGCACCTCAGTGATTCGGCGGTGAAATCCCCTGATTTTTTAACCACAGATCACTCGGATGGCACAGATGGTTCAAACCTCTCGAGACCGCGCGCTCAGTGCCTGTCGCGGCCCCGCTCCGTTTCCTCCGTTTGCTCCTGTTGAGCCGGTTTTACAGGAGGTAACTGAGGCAACGGAGGACGTGGGCTTCATTGTCTCCCCAGTCTCCCGGGTCTCCGCGTTCTTCCACGTCCTCCGGAACAGCGAGGAACTTATCGATCGTCCGTCTTGC
>JAURJO010000016.1 GCA_030832235.1 Verrucomicrobiota bacterium | reverse complement strand
CGTGCCCAAGCCCTCCTCGACCTGCGCGAGGTAATGGTCCGCCGCCTCGATGAGGTAGGCGCTCTCGCCGCGCGTGGACGCCGGCTCCGCGTAACCGTGAGAACCGAGCAGACCGGCGGTCGTGCGCGCCGCGCGTTGGCAGGCGCGCTTGAAGGCGTCGAGCTGGTCGTAGCGGACGCCCGCTTGCTCGTAGGAAAGGCTCATGAAAGCGACGGCAGGAAGCGCGGGTCAGTACGATCTCCCCTCGTTCTTCTCGTAGTAATTGACGAACGCCTGGTTCACGACGCGGTACCCGCCTGGCGTCGGGTATTTGCCGGTGAAGTACCAATCGCCGCGGTGGTTCGGCACGGCGGCGTGCAGGCTTTCCACGGTCTGGAAGAGGATGCTGACCTCACCCTGCCACTCCAGCTGCTTGGGCCGCACCAGCTCCACGATCCGCCGCGAGATATCGTCAGGCGTGAAGGGTTCGTAGATCCGGCGGACATGGTTTTCCGAGCCGCCTCGCTTCACCTCGTCACGGGAAAGCTCGTAGACCTCGTCGAGCAGGGCGGTGGCACCGCGCTCGTGCAGGAGCGAGACGGCGGCCTCGAAGGCGATGAATTTACCCAGCTCCGACATGTCGATGCCGTAGCAGTCGGGGTAGCGGATCTGCGGCGCGGTCGACGCGATCACGATGCGCTTGGGATTCAGGCGCGCGAGGATGCGCAGGATGGAGCGCCGGAGCGTGGTACCACGCACGATCGAATCGTCGACCACCACCAGATTGTCCACGCCCGGCCGCACCGCGCCGTACGTGATATCGTAAACGTGGCTCGCGAGGTGGTTACGCAGCCCCTCCTGGCCGATGAAGGTGCGGATCTTGATGTCCTTGCTGACGACCTTCTCACCCCGCGGCCAATTCCGCAGGATCAACTCGTCGAGCAGCGACTCGGTGAGCTTGCCCTCGGCGCTCGCGCGCAGGATAGCCGCCTTAACCTCATCGCGGCGCAGGGCGCGGAGGGACGACATCAGTCCGTAGAAGGCGGTCTCGGAGGTGTTGGGGATGAAGCTGAAGACCGTGTTGGCCCACTCGTGCTCAATGAGCTTAAGCACCGGGGCCGCCAGCTGGCCGCCCAACGCCTGCCGCTCGCGGTAGATGTCGATGTCGTTGCCGCGCGAGAAATAGATCCGTTCGAACGAGCAGGACGCCCGCGGCATTGGGGCGGTGAACGCGGTCTCAGAGACGGTGCCGCGACGCTTGATGACGACGACGTGGCCGGGATTGACCTCCTTCACCTGCTCCAGGGTCAGATCGAACACCGTCATGAGCGGCGCACGCTCGGACGCGAAGGCGACCACCTCGTCGTCCTGATAGTAAAAGCACGGACGGATTCCCGACGGATCGCGCGCCACGAAGGCGTCGCCGTTGCCAATCAGGCCGCAAAGCACGTAACCGCCGTCCCAGCGCTGTGCCGCGCGGGTGATGACACGCCCGACGTCGAGATCCTCGCTGATGCGGCGGGAAAGCTCCTCGCCGGCGATGTCGCGCTTCCGCAGAAAGCGGTAGATATCCTCGTGCTCTTCATCGAGGAAGAACCCGATTTTCTCGAGGATCGCCTGGGTGTCGGTCGCGAAGATGGGGTGCTGCCCCATCGCGATCAGCGAATTGTTCAGCTCCTCGGTGTTGGTGAGGTTGAAGTTACCGCAGAGCGCGAGGTTACGCGTGGGCCACGGGCTGCGCCGGAAGAACGGGTGGCAGGAGGACAGGCTGTAGCCGCCGCTCGTTCCGTAGCGGAGGTGCCCCATGAGCAACTCCCCGCCGAAATCGAAGTTGCGCTTCACCGTGTCCGCGAACTCCGGGTGGATCACGCCGCCAGCAACGTGGTCGTTGTACTGGCCGAGCAGAGTGCGGAAAATCCGGTCGAGCGGGTTGGAGTCGATGTTACGCTCCCGGAACATGAAGGGGGCACCCGCCGGGGTATCGAGTTTCACACAGGCCACCCCCGCGCCGTCCTGACCGCGGTTGTGCTGTTTTTCCATCAGGAGAAACAGCTTCGTGAAGCCCCACAACGGCGTACCGTACTTTTCCTGGAAGTGCGAAAGCGGCTTCAATAGCCGCACCATCGCGATGCCGCATTCGTGGGTTACCCGGTCAGACATGGGCGCAGGAACGGTGGCGCCCGCCGCCCGAGACGATCCGACACCGCGGAGCGGGACGGGAAATGGCGGCGTTGGCGGAAGGCGTCGTCAATCGCCGCCCATCTCGGCAAGCCTCCCGCCGCGGTCAACGGCTTTCTCCAAAACACGCGAATTCCGCCCTACGATCGGAGCATGGCGATCAAGGATGTCGGGCACCATGGAGAGCGATGCGCAGGAGCTTTACTCAGCCGGGGAGCACGGAGGCACCGAGGATGAATTGAAGCTGGAGGCGGGGAACTCGTGGCTCCGGCACGATGCGATCCGAAAACGCCATCAGGTTGGGCCCTCGAAACACCCGGAAAACTCGGAAGGCGGAGAAAGCAGTCTTTCGCCGGGTCACCTGATCTGCGACCCTATGAGGAATCTACGGCTCAAAAAATCCGGAGAGTTCATGATCCGCCTTTCGCAGCCCGATCGCCGGCATGGTCCGTGGCAAACAGCCGATGCAGGGAGGAAGCCTCCCTTCCCTGCGCCACTTGCGCCTTGTCGCGGCCATTGAGCTGGATGGCCGCGAGGAAGCTCAAAACGTGCAGCGGGAGAGTTTGAACAGGAAGGCCGGAAAGTTCGGCAAGACATCGGCCGCTGTTCCTTATCCGCGATATCTGGAGATCCGCAGCGAAACCAGACACGCTCGGACCTTCCTTCGGCCGATGCGATTCCGGCATCGTCCGCGGCTGGCAGTCGCGGCTACACCAAGACCGGAAGCGGCAAGATTCGTGTCCCTTGGTGTGCATTCATGGTTGCTCCCCTGCGGAGCAAATTGGCGCACCAAATCCCCCAGACTCCCTCGGACTTTCTTTCATCCCTCGCCGCGCGACGCAGCCCGCACGATGCTTCGGTTTCAGTGGCGCCGCGCCGGGCTGAACCCGCGCGTCGGTCGCCTTGACCGCGCCGCGGGCGTACGTGAACGTCGCTCGCGCCACCATGCTCATCCTCCGCGGCTCCCCCGCCCTCTCGACCTTTCGGCTGCAAAAGCTGCGGCAGGACCTCGCCGGCGCCGGTGTGCCGGTACGCGCCGTGAGCGCCGTGTTCGTGCACGTGGCCGAGACGGACGGCGATCTCCGGGCGGATGAACGCGAGGTCCTTGAAAAACTTCTCACCTACGGTCCGCGACGGGCCACCGAAACGGTACGGGGACTTTCCCTGGTCGTCGCTCCCCGCCCGGGCACGCTTTCCCCGTGGTCCTCAAAGGCCACCGACATCGCCCGCAACTGCGGCCTGCGGACGATCCGCCGCGTTGAGCGCGTCGTTCTCTTCACCCTAGACTTGGGCGGTGTTGACGCGGCGCCCCATCTTTCCGCGATCCGCGCGCGCATCCACGACCGGATGACCCAAGCGGTACTCCCCGATCTCGCGGCCTGCGAGGTGCTTTTCCGTCATGAACAGCCACGGCCGATGACCTCGGTGCCGGTCCTCGCCCGCGGCCGCGCGGCGTTGGTGGAGGCCAACCGTTCGCTCGGACTCGCGCTGGCCGAGGACGAGATCGACTACCTGGTGAAGGCGTTCACCGGGCTCGGGCGCGACCCCAACGACATCGAGCTGATGATGTTCGCGCAGGCCAACTCCGAGCACTGCCGCCACAAGATCTTCAATGCCACGTGGGAAATCGACGGTCGCGCGCGCGAACGCTCCCTGTTCCAGATGATCCGCTACACCCACGAGCGGCACAGCGAGGGCATCCTGTCGGCGTACAAGGACAACGCGGCCGTGATCGCCGGATCCCGCGGAGGACGCTTTTTCGCCGACCCGCGCACCAACGAGTACGGGGCCGTGACGGAGGACATCCACCTGCTCTGCAAGGTCGAGACGCACAACCACCCCACCGCCATATCCCCCTTCCCGGGAGCCGCCACCGGCTCGGGCGGCGAGATCCGCGACGAGGGGGCGACTGGACGCGGCTCGAAGCCGAAGGCCGGGCTCGTCGGCTTCACGGTCTCCAACCTCCGTCTGCCCGGCGCGGTGCAGCCGTGGGAAAAGGACCACGGTAAACCCGGCCGCATCGTCTCCGCGCTCGACATCATGATCGAGGGCCCGCTCGGCGGCGCCGCGTTCAACAACGAGTTCGGGCGCCCCGCGATCAACGGCTACTTCCGCACCTTCGAGGCCGAGGTGCCGGGTGCTGGGGGACTGGAACTGCGCGGTTACCACAAACCGATCATGCTGGCCGGTGGCCTCGGCAACATTCGAGGCGAGCACGTGCGCAAAGGTGCTATTGGCGAAGGCGACAAGCTCGTCGTCCTGGGCGGGCCCGCGATGCTGATCGGCCTGGGTGGCGGCGCCGCGAGCTCCATGGCCAGCGGCCACGGCAGCGAGGACCTCGATTTCGCCAGCGTGCAGCGCGACAACGCCGAGATGGAGCGTCGCTGCCAGGAGGTCATCGACCGCTGCTGGGCGCTCGGCGCCGATAATCCCATCGCGTTCATCCACGATGTCGGCGCCGGCGGTGTTTCCAACGCCCTGCCCGAGTTGGTCAACGACGGCGGACGCGGCGGACGCTTCAATCTCCGCGCGTTGCCCTGCGACGAGCAGGGCATGTCGCCGCTGGAGATCTGGTGCAACGAATCGCAGGAACGCTACGTGCTCGCGATTCCGGCAGCCCGCATGGCCGAGTTTGCGGCGCTTTGCGAACGGGAGCGGTGCCCGTTCGCCGTGGTCGGCGAGGCCACCGAGGAACGCCGGCTGGTGCTGGCCGATCCGCACTTCGGCAACACCCCGATCGATATGCCGCTGGAGGTGCTGCTCGGCAAACCGCCGCGGATGCACCGGGTGGAGCGGTCCGTCGCGCGGACCCGCCTTCCCCTAACCTTG
>JAURJO010000126.1 GCA_030832235.1 Verrucomicrobiota bacterium | reverse complement strand
CGCCCCAGCCGACGATACCGATGCCGTTGATCATCGTGGTGTGGGAGTCGGTCCCCACCAGAGTGTCGGGATAGTAAACGTCGTTGCCGTCGCGCAGCACGCCCTTCGCGGGGTACTCCAGATTCACTTGGTGCACGATGCCGATGCCGGGGGGCACCACCTTGAACGTGTCAAACGCCTGCATGCCCCACTTGAGGAACTGGTAGCGCTCGCGGTTCCGCGAGAACTCGAGCTCGAGGTTGCGCTGCATCGCGTCGGACGAGCCGGCGAAGTCGACCTGCACCGAGTGATCGACCACGAGGTCCACCGGCACCAACGGCTCGATGATCTTCGGGTTCTTGCCCATGCGGGCGACGGCGGAACGCATGGCCGCGAGGTCCACCAGCAGCGGCACACCGGTGAAGTCCTGCAGGACGATGCGCGCGACCACGAACGGAATCTCCTCCGTGCGCGGCGCCTTGGCCTGCCAGCCCGCGAGGTCGCGGATCGCACCCTCGGCGACGCGCTTGCCATCGCAATTGCGCAGGAGCGACTCGAGCACCAGCCGGATCGAAACCGGCAGGCGGGAGACGTTATAGCCGGCCGCCTCGAGGGCGGGCAGCGAGTAGAACTGATGCGAGGCGCCGTTCGCCTGGAACGTGCGCAGCGTGTTGAACGGATTCGGCAGGCTCATGACGGAAAGGGTTGGGCGGGAAACGCGGCCCCGCCCGGGCCGGAAACCTCAGCCGCCGCCGGAACGCATCTCGCGCCGCCCGGCAGGCGGAAATCACTCAGCGAGCGAGCGCCGCCTTGACCGCTCCGAAGTTCGGAAGGTCCTTGGGCGTGGGAGTCTGTTCCGCGTACTTGATCACGCCGTCGGCACCGATCACGAAGGCCGCGCGGGCGGACGTGTCGCCCATGCCGGCGAGGTTCGGGAAAACCACGTCGTAGGCCTTGGTCACGCTCTTGTTCAGGTCGCAGAGCAACGTGATCCCGATCTTGTTCTGTTTGGCCCAGGCCTCCTGCGCGAACGCGTTGTCGACGCTGATCCCGTAAACCGTCGCCCCCAGCTTCTCGTACTCGCCGAGACCGCTCGTCTGGTCGCACATCTCCTGGGTGCAGACGCCGGTGAAGGCCGCGGGGAAGAAAAGCAGCACGGTCTGCTTTTTGCCAAAATTATCGCTCAGTTTGACGTCCTTCAGCCCCTCCGGGGCCTTGGTCTTGACGGTGAAATCCGGGGCTTTGGTTCCGACGGCGAGTGGCATGATTGAATGGGAAGACGACGGTTTTACTCCTCGCCGTCGACCATCGACGGGGAGGAACGCGCACCTTGGAGTCGCGCCCGGCGCGCCGCAAATTGTTTTTCAACCAGCGCTTCCGCGACAGCGCCGACAAAAAAGCCCCCGGCTTTCACCGGGGGCTGGAAGGGCGAAACGCGACTCAATCTTCGCGCCGGCCGGACAGCATCAGCAGGATGTGAAGGAGGCTGCCCAGGGCGGCGACGAATGCGGCAACGTAAGTGAGGGCGGCCGCATCGAGCGTCTCGTGCACGCCGGACATCTCATCATCACCGACGATTCCGAGCCGAACCAACTCAGCCTTCGCCCGGCGACTCGCATCAAACTCCACCGGCAGCGTTACGAACTGGAAGAGACAAATCACCGCGAGCGCCACCGCTCCGATCGTCAGCAAGGTGCCGCCGATCGCGGTGCTCAGCAGGAAAATGCCCGCGATCATGACGAAGTTGGAGACACCCGCGGCGATCTGGGTCGCCGGCGCGAGCGACTGGCGGACCGTCATCATGGCGTAGCCGACCTTGTGCTGGATCGCGTGGCCGGCCTCGTGGGCGGCGACGCCGAGCGCCGCGAGGCTGGTGCCGTGGTAATTTGGCGACGACAGCGCGAGCCGCTTGTTGATCGGATCGTAATGGTCGGTGAGCTCGCCCTCGACCTCGACGATCTCGACGTCGCTGATCCCGGCGGACTGCATGACCGCGGCGGCCGCCTCGGCACCGCGGATGTGGCCGCGGGACGGAATTTCGACGTTCTTGGAGTAGGCGCTCCGAATCTTCATCTGCGCGTAGAGCCCGAAGAGCATCGGAACGATGATGAGGATGATCCAGATGAGCATGGTGATGTTGGGTTAAAAGAGTTGGTGTTGATTGGACCCCGACCAGCGGAGGCACGAGCGGAAATTACGCAATCCCGCCGAATTTCCAGAGCAAAACGACCGATTGGAAAGGCCCGCGCGAACTTCCAGCGCCGATGAGCAAAGGGTCACCTTCCCTCGGCCGCCCAACGTTTCATCAGGGCGATGTTTCGCGCAGTCGCCTCCGGCCCCCCACCCTCGCCCTTGTCCTTGCCCGAGCGTCCACCGAGGTAAACAGCCATGTCACTGTCGTACATCGCGTCCGGCTCCGGTCCGCGATCCCCGGTCTCGACCATCCAACGATCGAGGCGAGCCCGCAACGCCTCCAGATCGGCGCGGTAAGCGGGGTCACCCGCCAGATCGCGCACCTGCCACGCGTCTTTTTTCCACTCGTAAAGCTCCTCCGCCGGCCGCTCCGGACGGAAAAGCAATTTCTCCGCGAGCGGTTCGAGCGAACCCGCGGCATGCAGGGCACGCAGGGTCTGCACGATCGTTTTCCCGTCCTTGTAGGCGTTCGGCTGCAGGTGCGGGCGCTTCGGCAGAAAGTTCCTGATGTAGAGGAAGCGCTCCGAACGCACGCTACGAAGGCGCTCGACCGTCTCGTCGCAGCGATCACGCGCCGCGAACACGAAATTCCGGGGCCGGTAGGACGCCGCCAGAACGTCGCGGGCCTGCATTCCCGCCGGCAAGGCCTGCCCGGCCGCCGCCAGCGAAACCGCCGTGAGGTCGATCAATTCAATCATATCCTCCCTCACCGCCCCGCGCGCCACGCCGGGCCCGCGGACGATGAACGGAACATGCGTACCCTCGTTGTAGAGGAACTGTTTGCCGCGGGCATGGCTGATGCCGTGGTCGCTGGTGAAGATGATCAGGGTGCGATCAAGGATTCCCTCGCGCTCCAGCCGCGCGAGCACTTCGCCGACATGCCGATCCGTGAAGCGGACCGCATCGAGGTAAGCGGCCCAGTCGCGCAGCAACACCGGATCCCGCGGATAATACGGCGGCAACACGACCTTGGCCGGATCGGTCGCACCGCCCAGTTCCGCCGCCGCCCGCTCCGTCAACCGCCGCGCGGCCGCGTCGTCGCCACCGCGGAGTTTACCCCCGGCGAGTTGCACCTGCATGAAGAATGGCTGGCCCGGCGCGCGGCCGCCCCAGTCGCTGGAATCGTACATCGCCGGATCCCACTCGAAGTTATAGTCGGTCTTCCCGAGCGCCTCGCCGCGCGCCTTGCGCGCCTTACCTCCCTGTCCGCGCCGGTCAGCGTCCGGCAACCCGCTGCCGATGCAGGTGTAGTAACCCGCCGCCTTGAGACGGGCCGGCGTCGGCACGACACCCTCCGGCAGGCGGATTTTCAATTCACCCCGACCGCTGCGATGGTGATGAGCGCCGATCGACGTGGCGTACATGCCGTTGATGAAACCCGAACGGCACGGCGAGCAGACCGGGGCGGTCGTGAAAGCCCGCGAGAACTTCGTGCCTTCCGCGGCAAGCCGGTCGAGATGCGGCGTGCGTATGACGGTTTCCCCGTAGGAACCGAGGTTCGGCGACATGTCGTCGGCCACGATCCACAGAATATTTGGCCGGGGGTCGGCTGCGGCCGCGAACAGACGAAGCGTTGAGGACAGGATGAGACAGCCGGCGAGAATCAGGCGCATGGGGTGAAAGGGACGAGCGAACGGCGCGTCGAAGATTTCTCTTGGGCGCACCTCGGCCGACGGCAACCTTCGAATCGAAATCCGATGACGCCACGAGAAACCCCGCCGCCCACCCCGCGCCGTCGCGCCGGCCTCGCGATCCTTTTCGCCGCCATCACCGCGACCACGAGCCTCCACGCCGCCGCTCCGGGCAAGACGGTCGTTTCCGACGCCCCCTGGGTGGAGGCCGACTTTCCCTTCTTCTCGTCCATCCTCGACGCCAGAAAGGCCGGACTCGGTCTGCCGGCCGACAACCTTGCCCCGCGCGGCATCGTACTGAATCTAGGACTCGGTTGCTGGGCCTGTTTTGACCCGGACCTGCTGCGCTTCACGATGATCTGGCAAGGCGCGGGTGTGACGCCGACTGCGCTCGCCCCCGGGTCTTACCAAGACATATCGCGCAAGACTCCCGGAGGTCAGACCAATCTTCCCCGCCCCGACGGCCGGCCATGGATCGCCACCGGCACCTATCCGGGCGGCAACGAAGGCGAGTCGCTCTCCCTCACCGATCCGCGCGAACCGGCGCCGAGCCCGGAGGAAGTCGGCCGCGGCGCGCTGCCGGAGGAATTGGGTCGTTTCAACGCAGTACGGACGGGGGGCCGACGTGCGGTGCTGGAATACCGGCTCGGCCAAACCACGGTTTCCGAGTGGCTTACCGCCGGAAGCGAAGCGGACGCGACGGTGATCACGCGGAACTTCGAGCTAGGCGCTTCACCGAAGGCGCTTCGGATCGTCCTCGGCGTGAAGGCTCCCGGAACGCTCGTTTCGCTTGGCCTGCCTATGGATGCGACCGCGGATTCCGCGCGGCTTATCGACGAAAAAGGCGTGACGAGCCTGCTCCTGTCCCCGCGTTCGCGCCCGCTCCGTCTCACCGTGGCGTTCAATCACGGGGCCGCCGTTGCACCACAGGTTCGCGGAGGCGAGCCCGCTCCATCGGATGTTATGCAGCGCTGGAAGGGCGAAGTCTTCACCACGGTTCGCTCTTCGAAGAGCAACGCGGCCTACGTCATCGACCGCATCGACCTTCCCGTTGAAAACCCGTGGCGCCGCGGTGTCCGGCCGGCTGACATTCAATTCCTTCCCGATGGCACCGCGGTGATGATCACGCTCGACGGCGACGTCTGGCTGGTGCGCGGCCTGGACGAGACCTCCGGCCGCGTGACGTGGCGCCGGTTCACCTCGGGGTTGCACGAGCCGATGACCATCGCGATCCGCGGCGGCGAAATCTTCGCCTTCGACCGCAACGGCATCTGGCGGCTCCGCGATACCAACGGGGACGGCGAGGCCGACGTGCATGAAATGTTCGCGAATGGCTTCGGCCAGACCGCGGACATGCGCGAGTTCCCCTCGCAGATCCGCGTCGGCCCCGGCGGCGAGTTTTTCCTCGCGAAGGGCGGCCAACAGGCGACCACACAAGGGAAGCACAACGGCAGTGTGCTCCGCGTGAGCGCAGACGGCCGCAAGGTCACCGTCCTCGGCCGGGGATTTCGCCAACCGAACATCGGAGTCGATCCGGTCTCCGGTCTCGTGACGTCGAGTGATCAACAGGGCAACTACGTGCCCTCGACGCCGCTGTTCATTGTCGAGAACGGCAATTTCCACGGATTCCTTGCGCCCTTTGAGCCGGTGGAGAAGTACCCCGCCCCGATCGCCGATCCGCTCACCTGGATTCCGCACCCTGTCAACGCGTCCGCCCTCTCCCAAGTCTGGCTGCACGGCGCCAACCTCGGGCCGCTGAACGGCGGCCTCGTCCACCTCGGCTACAACCGACCGGAATTTTTCCGCGTGCTCTTCAACCGCCGAGGGAAACGGCCGCAGGCCGCGGTGGTGAGCATCACCAAGGACATCGATTACCCGCCATTGAACGGCGCGGTCAACCCCGCGGACGGCCTGCTTTACGTGGCGGGTTTCCAAGTGATCGGTTGGGGCAACGTGATCGATGTCACCGCCGGCCTCGGCCGCCTGCGCCGGACCAGCACCCCGGTCACTCTGCCCGCCGAAGTTGCTCCCATGACAGACGGGGTGCTGCTGCGTTTCGACGTGGCGTTGGATCCGCGCGTCGCCTCGGACCCGGCGAACTACTCCCTGCAATCGTGGTCCTACCGGCGAACCAGCAAGTACGGCTCGGCGATGTACAAGGCCGACGGTGCACCGGGTCAGGATGC
This sequence comes from Verrucomicrobiota bacterium, assembly GCA_030832235.1. Lineage (GTDB taxonomy): Bacteria > Verrucomicrobiota > Verrucomicrobiia > Opitutales > Opitutaceae > ER46. The sequence continues at coordinate 5,237 of JAURJO010000126.1, read as the reverse complement.
GCTGACGCCTAGCGCCGCCTATGTCTCGCGCGACGCCCGCTCCGTTTTCGTGGCGGTGCCCGGCATGAAACCGGTGATGCAACTCCGCGTGGGCTGGTCGCTCGCGACCGCTGACGGGCTCACCTTCCACGACAACGCCTACACCACCCCCTACGAACTCGCGACGTTCAATCCGGTCGCCGAAGGCTTCGCTCCACTGAAGGTGGATCTTACGGCGCGCGCCGCCGCCGCGACGGTCTCCGCCGCGCCACCCAGTGCAGCGGAAGGCGCGCGTCTGGCGCAGATGTTCGCATGCGTCGCCTGCCACGGATCCGACAACAATCCGGCCGTGGCGCGTTCGGGTCCGCCCTGGCAAGGGCTCTACGGCTCGCAACGCAAGGTATTCATCAGCGGCAAAGCGCGGGAAATCACCGCGGACGAAGCCTACCTGCGCGAGTCGATCCTTGAGCCAAGCGCCAAGCTGGCGGCGGGGTTCGAAAAGGGTGAATACGCGATGGCGAGCTACGCGGGCGTCCTCACGGAAACACAGATCGATTCACTGATCCTCCACATCAAGACCCTGCGCTGAACCCGCGGCCGGAGCGGAACACGGGGTCGAATCAAACCACCCGCGACCAGATCACCTTGAGGTAGCGGCTCTCGAGACAGTTGGAGAACACCGGGTGGTCCGGCCCGGGTCCGGTGCGGTCGAGGAACTGCAGCCGACGTCCCTGCCGGTGTGCGGCGCGAATCACGTGGCCCTCGAAATCCTCGAGCGAGAGCAGGCCGGAGCAGGAGCAGGTGACGAAGATGCCGCCGGGTTTCACCAGCGAAATGGCGAGCAGGTTCAGGTCCTCGTATTTCTGGCGCCCTTCCCAATTGCCGTGTTCGTCGCGGGTGAAGATGAACTTGGGCGGATCGAGCACGACGACGTCCCATTTCTCCCCGTTGGTCTGCATCTGCCGCGCGTAGGCGAAGGCGTCGGCGTGGACAAACTTGAGACGGGCCTGGTTTAGGTTCGCGTTGCGGCGGGCCTGGGCGATCGCCGCCTCGTCAAGATCGACGCTCGTGACTTCCTCCGCGCCGCCGGTGACCTTCGCATTCAGCGAGAAACCTCCCGTGTAGCAGCAGAGATCAAGCACGCGGGCGCCTCGCGTGAAGCGGGCGAGCGCCCGGCGGTTGTCGCGTTGGTCACAAAAGAAACCCGTCTTGTGGCCTTCGGCGAAGTCCACCTCGTAACGCACCCCGTGCTCGCGGATCTTCACCGTGCGCGGCGCGGCGGCGTTGGTCTCCTTGAACAAGGAGGGTTTGATTCCCTCCAAGCTGCCCAGGTCATGATCGACGTGAACCCGCGCGAAACGAGTACCGGCGAGTTCATGCAGAATGGGCAGCCACGTCGGCAGGCGTTGCGCGATGCCCAAGCTGTAAACTTCGCAGAGCAGCGTGTCCCCGTAGCGGTCGATCGTCAGCCCGCTGAGTCCGTCCCCATCGGAATTGATCAGCCGGTAGGCGTCGGTCGCCTCATCGAGCCGGAAAACGTCGCGACGGAGCGCCACGGCGCGCCGCAACGCCCCTTCAAAGTAAGCCTCATCGACGGGGTTCCCGGAATGGCAGACTACGCGAAGCGGGATTTTTGCCCGCGGGTTGAAGAGACCGCCGCCAGCGAGATAGCCCGCCTTGTCATAGACATGCACCAGGTCGCCGGGCCGCGCATCGGCCGAAACGTCGCCGAGCATCCGCGGGAAGATCGCCGGTTGAAAGGTGAAGAACTTGAGCTGTGCCCAAGGCCGCGGCCGCGCGGAGCGCTCGGGCGGGGGCGGACGGCCGGCAGATTCGGGAACGGCGGGTGAGGTTTCCACGCGAACGGGTGCGAGGCGGAAAGATAGTCAGCGAAAAGAAGGGCCGGCTGCGGACAGCCGGCCCCGGGAGTCGCGGAAAAACGCGGGTCAGGCCACGCGCTCAACGATCAGCGGCGGAGGCGTCGGCCGCTTGGGAGCAAGGCGGTAGGCGTTTTTAAAGTACTCCAACGCCTGCTCGAGCTTCGCCTCGTCGTTGTAATGGATCATCATCAGCGGCTCGCCCTGCTTCACCTGCGTGCCGACTTTCTTCACCTCGGAAACGCCGACGGAGTAGTCGATCTTGCCGTGGTTGGCATCGCACCCCGCGCCGAGGATATGCACGCCGCGCGCGATCATGGCCGCATTGATCGTGTGCACGTAGCCGCGCTTGGGGGCGGGCAGTTTACGGATGTGGCGGGCCGGCGTGAACTTGTCCGGGTTATCGATGAACGACGTGTCACCGCCCTGCGCCTTCACGAGCTCCTTCAGCTTGGCGAGCGCCGAACCGTCAGTGAGGTGACGCTGGACAGTCTGCTTGGCCGAGAGTGTGGAGCCCGCGACGCCGGCGAGACGGACAATCTCCATGCCGAGCTTGAGGACCAACTCCTTCATGTCATCGGCGCCCTCACCCTTCAGAAGCTTGATGGCCTCCTTCACCTCAAGCGCGGTGCCGACGGAGTCGCCAAGCGGCTGGTTCATGTCGGTGACCAGGGCGACGCACCGGCGCTTCATAGAACGACCCACTCGGGTCATGGAACGGGCGAGCTGCTTGGCCTGCTCAAGATCCTTGATGAAGGACCCGTTGCCCCACTTCACATCAATCACGAGCCCCTCGGAGCCTTCGGCCAGCTTCCGGGACAGCACGCTGCCGGTGATGAGGGGGAGGCTCGGGATGGTGCCGGTCTCCTTGCGGAGTTCGTAGAACTTGGCGTCCGCTGGGGCGAGATCCTCGGTCTGGGCCATAATGGCCCCGCCGATGCGGGAGAGCTGGCTGGAGAACTGTTCGTTGCTGTGGTTCCCCTTGAAGCCCGGGACCGCCCCGAGCTTGTCCAACGTATTGATGATGTAGTCGTGCTCGACGCCGCACATCATCGGGACCACCACTCCGGAAGCCATGGCCAGCGGAACAAGGACCAAGGATGTCTTATCGCCGACTCCGCCCGTGGAGTATTTGTCGATCTTGGGCTTAGCGATGTGGGAGAGGTCGATGACCTCGCCGGAAAGCATCATTTCCTCGGTCAGGTCGGCCGTCTCCTGGGCCGACATGCCGGAGAAGTAGATCGACATCGCCAAGGCGGCGAGCTGGCGCTGCGGCATCTCGCCATCCAGCGTGCTATCGATGATGTACCGGATCTCCTCTTGCGTAAACTCCCCACCATCACGCTTTTTCTCGATCAGGAACGTGAACGATGGCTTTACGAACCGGCGGGTTGGGATGTTTCGTTTGCTGCTCATTTGACGGAAAAGGAGGCGTCCTGACGGCGACCCGCCGGGACGGAAGTTTGGCACGCAACCATCGCCCTCGGAAAAGTCGAGGTAATTCCCCGCGAGGGAACGCCGAAACGCTCCGGACCAAGGATTCACCTTCCCTCGGCGGACTCGTGCAGGATAGACGATTTCAGGTGAATTTGAACTTGCCGGTCGGGGCCGGCGATCGCCCAATCTTTTCCCCGTCCCCGCGACCCCCGCGGGCTGAATTTCAGCAAAACCCATGAACCTCCAGCACCTGTCCCAACGCGTCACCCGCCTCATGGCGTGGTGCCTCCTCGCCGCCGTCCTGTTCAGCGGCAGTCTGCCTGTGACCTCACTTGTAGCCGCCGAGCGCGCCGGCAACGGCGTTGTTTCCGGCAACGTCACCAACAAGACCACCGGCAACGGCCTGATCGGCGCCAAGGTCGAAATCCCGTCCTTGGGCCGCGTGGCCTTGGTCGACCAGACCGGTCGCTTCGTCCTCAACGAACTTCCGGCAGGTACGCACGAGTTGGTGGTCAGCTACACCGGCCTTGATACCCAACGCTCCACGGTGACCCTTGCCGCCGGCCAGGTCGCGGTGCGCGACTTCGAAATGAGCAGCAACGTGCTTATGCTCGATACATTCAAGGTGACCTCGGAAAAGGCCGGCCTGTCGTCCGCCCTCACCCAGCAGCGCAACGCGGACAACCTGAAGAATGTCGCGTCGATGGACGCCCTCGTCGACCTGCCCAACATGAACGCGACCGAGCTCGCGATCCGGCTGCCGGGTGTCGCCTTCGGAAATCCCGGCGACGAGGTGGTCGAGGTGATCAGCGTGCGCGGCATGGGCGCGGGCATGAGCTCGATCACGATCGATGGCGGCGGCATGTCCTCCTTCAGCGCGCAGGCCCGCACGACCCGCATGACGGCGTTCACGGGCGCGATGTTCGAGTCGATCGAGGTCGTGAAAGGCCAGACGCCCGACAAGCCGGTCGATTCGCTCGGCGGCGGCGTGAACTTCAAAACCCGCTCCCCGCTCAACATGCGCGAGAAGCGCCGCGTGACCCTGAACTTCACCGCCCGTATGGCGCCGTGGTTCACCGAGCAGGTGCCGCTCCGCGAGGCCCACCGCAACCACGCCCTCATCAACGCCTCCTACATCGAGAAGTTCGCTATTTTCGGCAGCTCGACCGAAAATCTCGCCGTCTCGGTAAACGCCTTCAACTCCGAGAACGCCTTCGGGTTCTACCGCACCCAGCGCGACTACCAGCAGACCAACGCGCAACCCGCGTACGTTTGGGACTACCGCACGACCGACAATTACAACAACCGCAAGCAGCGCAGTCTTAACACCAAGTGGGACTACCGCTTTGACCGGAATAATCTGATCAAGCTGAACCTGATCTACAACGACGCGCCCGAGCCGATGCGCCGTCAGTACCAGACCCGCGCCTACGCGGGCAGCCAGACGACGGTTCCCAACGCCACCAGCACCGGTGTTGTCCCAGGCTGGACCGACCGGATCACCACCGTCCGCGCTGTTCCCACCGCCTCCAACGCGACCTCCGGGACAACGGCCCCGGCTCTAATCGACGTCACCTCCACCCTGATCAACCGCGACCAGCGCCTGCGCCACGTCGACGTCGCCGGCGAACACACCCTCAACCGCCTCGAGATCGAGTGGGCCGGCCTCTACAGCCGCACTCGTTACCGGACGCTCGGCGCCGAGGGCTCGCTGGTTAACCGCCTCGGCAACGTGCCCTTTGTTGGTCCCAACGGTGGCCCGGGCTCCGCGACCAACAACGTCGTCGGACCCAATGGCGAGACCGGCGTCGGCTGGATCCTCGACCGCACCCAGAGCGACCTCTACCCCCGCTTCATCCAAAACGGCGGTCTGGATTTCACCAACCCCAAGTATTACCGCCCGGCCGTCAACGGACTCAGTTCGAACTCGGGCAACCTCGACAT
>JAURJO010000015.1 GCA_030832235.1 Verrucomicrobiota bacterium | reverse complement strand
TCAGCGGTGAGCGAGGCGACGCGGACGGGTTCCGCACGGGCGAGGTCCTTCAATTCCGTTCGGTCGGTCTCGAGATTGTACAGCTCCCAAGGTCCGCCGACGGCCGACACCAGCTTCCACGGACCGGCGCGGACGCCACGGTTCTGCCCGAAGGTCCAGAACAGCGTGCGTTCCGGCAGCGTGCCGCCGGCGAGCACCGATGCCAGCGAGCGACCGCTGAGCGGCGGAATCGGGCGACCCTCGACTTCGGTTGGACGCTTCGCGCCACCGAGTTCCATGCAAGTGGGCAAAATATCGACCAAGTGAGCGGGGGTCGTGATGAATTTTCCTCCGCGCGCGATTCCCGCCGGCCAGTGCACGATCATCGGGGACGCGATGCCGCCCTCGTGGTTGTTCTGCTTGTACCAGCGGAAAGGCGTGTTGCTCGCTCCGGCCCACGCGGCGTCGTACGTCCAGTGTCCGCCGCCTTCCCAGGGCGGAATTTCGTTCAGCTTGTTGCGGTCGAAAGGACAGCCGCCGTTGTCGGAGAAAAACATAATCACCGTGTCCTTGCCGACCCCTAGGCGCTCGAGGTGGGCGACAAGTCGGCCGATGTTTTGGTCCAGTCGGTCCACCATAGCGGCGAAGGTCGCCATCTTCAGGTCCTGGTCATCCTTCTGCGCCTCCGTCAGCGCGTCCCACGGGCGAACGTCGGCGGGCCGCGGGCTGAGCGGCCAGTCGCGGCTGATGACGCCGAGCTCCAACTGGCGCTGGTAGCGCCGCCGGCGGAGTTCGTCCCAGCCGATCCGGTATTTACCGCGGTAACGGTCGATGTCCGCCTTCGGCGCCTGCAGCGGGTAGTGGGGGGCGTTGTAGGCGATGTAGAGGAAGAACGGTTTGGCCGGCGCCTTGACCGCCTGATCGAGAAAACGGATCGCGTGGTCGGTGTTGGCGTCGGTCGTGTAGAAGCCGGTCTTCGGCACCTCGAACGGTTTGTCGTCCAACTTGAACGTGTTGTCGCCGTGGAAGAAGTCGGTCGCGCCGCTGAGGTGGCCGAAGTAGCGCTCGAAGCCGCGGGTGAGCGGCTCGCCGTCGATATGCCACTTTCCGGTCATCAGCGTGCTGTAGCCGGCGGTGCGCATCACCTCGGCGATGGTCACGAAGTTCCGGCCCGGCTCGGGTTTGTAAATCGGGTGCCAGAGGCCCGTCATGAGTGAGCGGCGCGAGGTCTCACACTTGGCTGTGTTGTAGAACTGGGTGAAGCGCACTCCGCCGGCGGCGAGACGATCGAGGTTGGGAGTGCGGATCTCGGAGCCGTAGCAGCCGAGGTCGGAGAATCCCATGTCGTCGCACATGATCACGACGACGTTCGGCCGCCCGACAGACGCCGCGTCTGCGGCGAAACCAGCGGACAGCAGAGCCGCGAATACGGCGAGAGCGGAGCGGAAAATGAGGGACGGTTTCATGGTTTGAGCATCTCGGCATCGGTGAGCACGTGAGCGGAGGTGTCGCGCTCCCGAAGGTGGTTGAAGCCGCTGCGCACGAGCGGGGCCATTTCGAAGCGGAATCCTTTCGCGCCGGAGAGAGCGCCGGCGCGCGCGGCGAGGTCGGCACGGGAGATGTTCTCCTTACGCGGCAAAGAGAGCAGGATCCGATTCCCGACCCCGCGGACCTCGAGCAGGTAGAGGTCATCGAAGGCCTCCTGGTAGGTGCGCACCATCGAGTCGTAGAGGCGGTTGTACTCGCGGCTCCAGATGTTGCCGACCGCGACGCCGGAGGGTTTCAGCGCCTTCCGTACGGCGCGCAGGAATTCCACCGTTGAGAGCGGCGGCGGCACGCTGTCCGCGCCGAAAGCGTCGAGGAAGATGATATCGTACGGTTCGCGCGTCTCCTCGATGAACTTGCGGCCATCGGCCACGATGCCGCGCATCCGCGCGTCCTCCCGGAAGCCAAGGAAGCGCCGGGCGACGTCGACGACGTCCGGATTGATATCGACGCCGTCGATGACGGCCTCGGGGTAGTAGTGACGGATGAACATCGGCAGGGTGCCGCCGCCGAGGCCGACGATGAGTACCCGGCGCGGAGCCTCGCAGAGTGAAAGCCCCGTCAGGGCCACGGGAGCGTAGGGGAGTTCCAGGTGCGCCGGGTCGCCGGGCTTCACCACGGTCTGCCGGGCGCCACCACGCTCGAACTGCAGGGTTCGGAGACCGTTGGACTCGGTGACGATCACCCAGCCGAAGGGGCCTTCCCTCTCGAAGAGAGTGACGTCGGCGGCGACGGCCGCGATGGCGGTGGAGACGAAGAGCAGGGAAATTGGGAGGAAGCGACGCATCGGCGGTGGAAGGAGTAAGGTTTCAGTTCCTCGATCTCAGGAAGGCCACGAGATCGGCGAGCTCGGAGGGACTCATGATCACGTCCATGCCGGGCGGCATGAGGGAAATCTCTCCTTGCTGCACGTCGGAGATATTTGCCCGGCTGAGGCGCACCTCGGACTCGGGCCCGGTGGCGAGGATGATCTCGTCGGCTGCGTCCTTGCGCACGATACCGGCGTGGGAGCCGCCGTCGCGGAGATTCACGGTCACGGGCTCATAGCCGCGCACGAGGGTGGCGCTCGGGTACATGATCGCCTCGAGCAACTCGTGCTCGTTGCGGATGCGCCCGATCGCAGTGAGATCCGGGCCGAGCAAGCCGCCGCCGTAGCCGATCTTGTGGCAAAGGATGCAGGCGGCCTTCGGGCTGTTGAAGAGTTCTTGTCCGCGGCGCACGTCCCCGCCCGCCAACGAGGTGGCGACTTCAGCCACCCGCGCGTTTTGTCGCGTCGAGTCCCTATGCAGCGTGGCGACGAGCGCCTCGGCCTCGTGTTTCATCTCGGGTGAGCAGCGGGCAAACGTGGATTTGGCGGTGTCGGCGCGAAAAGCGGAATGGCCGACCGCCGCCTCGATCGACTTCAGCAACCCGCGCGCGACGGCATCGTCGGAGTTGCGGTCAAAGGCGCCGAGCAGCCGCGGCAGTTCAAGGGCTCCGACCGAGCGCACGGTCGCGGTGAGCGCGATAAGCTGATCCCTGCTGAGGGTCGCCCGCGCGAGGGTTTCGGCGGCGTTCGCGCGGTCCCGCAGGGGTTGGTCGGGAAGCACCGAGCGGGTGAGAAACGCGAAGAGTTCGGGCTCGACCACCCCCAGTGAGCGCGAAGCCAGGGACAAAGCCTCGAGGCGGGTGGCGGCGAGCTCCGCGCTAGAACGTCCGACGCGAGTCAGGGCGGTCAGCAGCGTAGCCGGCGTGTTCTTCGGCAACGTGAGCGCACGCGCCGTCGTGACAGCTTGCTGACGAAGCGGCGCGGACTCCGCGGCCAGCGCCCTGGTCAAAGCCGTCAACCACGCGGCCGGAGCCTCCTTCAACGCGGTGGCGGCCATCACGCGTAACGCCACCACCGCTGGATCGCCGCCGCGCTCCGCCGCCTGGGCGAGGACGCCTTGAATCGCGCTGGAGCGGGCGAGGTCGCGCAATTGGCCCTCGAGCCGGGCAAGGTCTTCCGGGGAAACCGGAAGACGTCGCAGGCGTTGCTCAAAATAACCTGCCAGAGCAGCGCCCCAATCGGGCCGTCGTGCGGCGATCCATCCCGCCGTGCGTTGGATCGACGGGTTGGCCGAGGCAAGGAACGGCAGAACCATGGCGGCGTCGAGTCCGGGTGCGGCCATTTGGTCGAGTGCGACGAGGGCGGAACGGATCTTGGATGGCGCCTGATCACCGACGAGGGCTGCGAGCAACGGCGTTGTGGCGCCGATCTCGATGAGTGCGTGGATCAGGGCGTGCTCGGTCGCGCGGACAACCGGATCCTCCGGGGTGCCGTTGCTGCTGATCGCATCGCCAACCGTAACGCGGGCCGCGGAGGCGAGCAGCGCGGGCACGGCATCTCCTGCGCGCATGCGCCCGAGAGCTTCGGCGGCGAGCCGGGCGATGGCGGCGTCTGGGAACGAGAGTAACGGGGTAACGGCAGTCCTGGCCTCCACATCGCGCCAGAGGCTGGTGACGTTCAGCGCCGCGCGCAGGACCTGCGGGCTCCGATCGTTCAGCGCGGATCGTGTCACGGAGCGCGCCTCTGGCCCGGAGATGCGGGCGAGTGTCCAGAGAGCCGCGGCCCGGGTTTCCTCCGGGGCTGCGGGAGTGAGCAGCCCCCTGAGCACGGGCACGGCGGTAGCCCCATTTTGGCCGAGCCGGAACATGGCGCGTTCACGCACGTCGGGCCGCGGGTCCGACAGCAGGCGGGCGAGTCCGGCGGCGTCGAAAGCGGTCCAGGCGAGCTTCAGGCCACGGGGATCTTCGACGCGCGGCGCTCCCGTGCGACGGACTCGGTAGATGCCGCCGAGCACGTCGGGCTTGGCCAGCTGCGAGGTGGGGCAACAGATCTTGTACCAGCCGCCGGTGTCGACGATCAGCAGGCTGCCGTCGGCATCCTCCAGCACATCGGTCGGGCGGAAGTCCGGATGGTCGGACGTGACGAAATCACTGTCGCGCGTGCGAAACGTCGCGCCATCGGGGATCAGTTCGTGGCGCGAAATTTTCCGCAGGTTGAAGTAGCAGACAAAGAGGTTGTTGGTGAACTCGGGTCCGAAGATTGAGGAGCGGTAGGCCGTGGTGGCGGAGGGGGCGGCGGCACCCATGTGCGTCATGATCGGCATCAGGTCGCCGGTGCGCGGGTGGCCGTCGGACGCCGCGTTCTCCTTGCCGTAGACGCCGCCGTACAACGAGTGGATGATGCCGTCGCGCCGGCCCGCGGCGGGAATCTGGAAAAAGGTGCCGACCAGGAACCGCTCGCCCGCGGAGGTGAACGCGACGCCGACGGGGTTGTCCATGCCCCCGGTGAGCACCGGCTCGAAACCAGTGCCGTCGGGCCGCGAGCGGAAAATGTGGGCGGCGCGCGTCACGAACTCGCGCCCGTCGCCCAGCGTGTGGCGCTGCTCGGCGAAGGCGCCCTTGGTCCAGTAGAACCAGCCATCGGGCCCGAGCTGCGGACCGTGCACATCGTTGGCGCAACCGGTGAGCGTTTTTCCATCCCACCAGATCTCGCGCTTTTCCGCGACGCCGTCGCCGTCGGCGTCGGTGAGTTTCCAAATGTGCGGTGGCGCGGCGACGAAGAGAGAACCGTCGTGAAACATCGCTCCCTGAGGAAACATCATCCGGTCGGCAAATTCCGTGGCGCGTTCGAAACGGCCGTCGCGGTCGGTGTCCTCGAGCCGGACGACACGGTGCGGCTTTTCCTCCAGCTGTTTGGCCGCACGTTCGCTCAGCCCGGAGGAGTCCGTGGCGTAGAGCCGGCCCGCTTCATCGAAAGCGATGGAAATGGGGCGGTTGACGAGCGGCGGGCCGGCGACGAGCTCGACGGTGAAGCCGTCGGGCACGGTGAGGGTCTGTTTCTCGAACTTGAAGGAGGCGCCGTGGGAGCAGACGGCGAGCAGCGCGGCGAGCGTCGCCGCAAGCCAGCGGGATTTCACCAGACGCCGGGGGTGCGCAGGGGAGGCAAGTACCACGCCGCCAACGCAAGGGTCGCCGCGCGGAGTGGCAACGCCGAATCGGGCGTGGTCCGCGTGCTCAGTCCCGTTGCGCGCAGGCAGCGGTAAAAAGCTCCGCCTGCCGGGCGGTGAGGTTCGCCGCGAGAAAGTGGCGGGCGAAATGCCCCTCTCGGCGGGGCGCGATCAAGTCAATGGCGCGACCGTTGACCGCCGCCTCAAGGAAGCGGCCGATCGCCGCATGCGCGTCGTCCTTGGGACCCGGTTCCGTAAATCTCACCAGGTATGCGCCGCCCAGTTCGCCGAGGAGCCCCTCCAGCACGCTGCCGGCGAAGACCAGCCCGAGGATCGGGCGGCCGGTGATGAAATAAGGATAGGTCTTGGAGGGAGAATACGCCGGATCGCTGGACCCGGGCAGCAGGAGAACGTCGGCTTGTTCCTGCAGCCGAAGGCACTCCAGGTGCCCAAGACGGTGCGGGGTCTCCTTTACCAGATCAGCCACCCCGAATTTTTCCGCGAGCGGCATCACGGACGGGCGGCCCTCCCCGATCGCGACATAGCTGGTGCCTAAAAAGTGAAAGCGCAGACGGGAGGCGCGTTCCGGCTGCCGTGCGAGGAACAGTCGCAGGGCTTCGAACAGCACGCTCAGCGCGTGCGGGGTAACGGGCCCCGATGCTCCGGTGTAGACGAAGTTAACCTCGCCCGCCGC
>JAURJO010000125.1 GCA_030832235.1 Verrucomicrobiota bacterium | reverse complement strand
TCAAGCACCTGCGTCGCGCGAATTACATTTTCCTCACCAAGTCGGATGGCCGTCGTGATCCGGAGCTCGAGCGTCTGATCACGGAGCATAATCCCGCGGCCGACCTCATCGAGTGCGCGCACCGTCCACAGTATCTCCGGCTCCTGGGCGCGGCCGCGGATGCTCCCGATGGCCGGCGGCCTTTGGAATACCTGCGGGGACGGCGGGTGCTGGCGTTCAGCGGGATCGCGACCCCCGAGAGTTTCGAGAAATTCCTCCGCGACCTCGGGGCCACGCTGGTCGCGCGCGAGAGGTACCTGGATCATTACCGTTTTGTGGACGATGATTTCACCGAGCTCTTCTCGCTCGCGCAACGCGAGGGGGCGGAGTGCCTCGTGACCACGGAGAAGGACGCCGTGCGCATCAGCGAACGCGTGGCCTGCCCCATGCCGATCTATTATCTGCGGCTCGAGATCGAGATCCTGCGCGGCGCGGGCGACTTCGAGGAGGCAGTGGGACGGATTTGTTTCCCCGCCGCGCGCGCCGTTCGGACGGGCGCGTAACTTTGGAGCGAGGGATTTCCCCTTGCGGACGATTCGGCGCGCGCCGTTAGTCTGCCCGCATGATCATCGACCCCCGCTACTCGCAGCTGGCGGCCGGACTGACCGGCTTCTCCACCTCGCTCGCGAAGGGCGAGCGCGTGCTCATCGACGCGTTCGACATCCCGGACGCCATGGTGATCGCCCTCATCCGGGCGGTGCGGGCCCGCGGGGCGCATCCCTACGTGCAGATCCACCGGGCCCGGGTCACCCGGGAACTCTCGGTCGGCGCCGAGGAGGCCCAGTTCTCGGTGCATGCCGACGTCGAGCTCGCGCGCATGCAATGCATGGATGCTTACATCGCGATCCGCGGCTCCGACAACATCTTCGAGCCTTCCGATGTTCCCGCGAGCAAGGTCCAGCTGGTGTCGCGACTGATGAAACCCGTTCTCGACCACCGCGTGGGTCGCACCAAGTGGGTCGTGCTGCGCTGGCCGAGTTCGGCGATGGCGCAGCAGGCGGGCATGAGTACCGAGGCCTTCGAGGATTTTTACTTCAAGGTCTGCACCCTCGACTACGCGCGCATGACGCCGGGCATGAAGGCGCTGTCCGACCTGATGCGCCGCACGGATCGCGTCCACATCAAGGGGCCGGGCACGGATCTGCGTTTCTCGATCAAGGGTATCGGCGCGCAGCCGTGCGGCGGCCTGCGCAATATCCCCGATGGCGAGGTGTTCACCTGCCCGGTTAAGGACAGCGTGGAGGGGCACGTGCAATACAACGCGCCGACCGTCTATCTCGGCACCTCGTTCGACAACATCCGTCTGGCGTTCCGCGGCGGCCGCATCGTCGAGGCGACCTCGAGCAACACCCGCCGCCTGAATGAGATCCTGGATAGCGACGCCGGGGCGCGCTTCATCGGCGAGTTCGCGATCGGTTTCAACCCGCACATCCGCGAGCCCATGCGCGACATCCTCTTCGACGAGAAGATCGCGGGATCGTTCCACTTCACGCCGGGCCAGGCCTACGAAAATCCGGGCAACGGCAACAAGTCGCAGGTCCACTGGGACATGGTGTGCATCCAGCGTCCGGAATACGGCGGCGGCGAGATCTGGTTCGACGGCAAACTGATCCGCAAGGACGGGATCTTCGTCCCCAAGTCGCTCCACAAACTCAATCCCGACTACCTGCTGGGCAAGGCGGCCTGATGCGGGACTTCATTCAGGCGCTGCCCAAGACCGAGACGCACCTGCACGTCGAGGGGGCGCTGCCCTACGAGCTGCTGGTGCAGCTCGATCCTGCGCGCTGGCGTCCGGATCCGGATTTCCGCGCGCGCTCGTACCGGTACGCCTCATTCCCGGATTTCGAGCGTATCCTCCTCGAGCATGCTTTGCCGTGGTTCACCTCGGCGGAGCGCTACCACGAGGCCGCACGGCTGATGTTCGCGAAGCACGCCGCGCAGAATGCCCTCTACGTCGAGACCAGCTTCCATCTTCCGGTCACGCGCTTCATCAATGTTCCGGGTCCGGAGATCATCGCAGCCATCCGTTCCGCGGCGCCGGCGGGCCTCGAGGTGCGCGTCTTCGCGGGAATGCTGCGCACCGACTTCGACGGTGAGCTGCGGCCGGTCATCGACCGCCTCCATGAATGGGAGGGGCTGAGCGGCGTCGACCTCCACGGCCACGAGGTGCAGGCCACGCCGCGCGACGCGGCTTCGGTCTGGGCGCGTCTCCGTGCGGCCGGCAAGGTGACCAAGTGCCACGCGGGTGAATTCGACGGTGCGGAAAGGGTGCGGGAGGCGATCGAAGTGCTCGGAGTGCGGCGCATCCAGCACGGCGTGCGCGCGATCGAGGATCCCGCGGTGGTGCGGCTCGCGGCCGAGCGCGGTGTCACCTTCGATGTGTGCCCGCTCAGCAATGTCGGCCTGCGGGTTGTCCCCTCGCTGCGCGAGCACCCGATCCGGCGCCTGATGGCGGCCGGTGTGCGCTGTACGGTAAGCACCGACGACCCGCTGTGTTTCGCGAACTCGCTGAACGAGGAGTACGCGGCGCTGGCGGAGGAGCTTTCCTTTTCGCGGACCGAACTGGCCTCCGTGGCGAGGGCCGGGTGGGAGGTCGCGGATGTGCCCGCGGCGAAGCGGGATGCGATGGTGGCGACGATCAACCGGATTGCTGCCGCGGCCTGACTTGAATACTCCGCAGGAACTCCTCGTCCCCGAGGGCAGCCGACCGGCTCGCGCCGATCGCGTGCTCGCCGCCGCTTTTCCCGAGCACAGCCGCACCGCTTTGCAGCGCGCCTTCGACGCGGGGCTTGTGCGTCGCGCGAACATCGTGCTTTCCCGCGACACCGCCGTCGCGGGCGGTGATCGCCTGGAGTTTTCGCTTCCCGCCGTCGCCGCCGCCGATCTCAAGCCGGCCGACATCCCGCTCGATGTGCTGTTCGAGGACCGGCACCTGCTCGCGGTCAACAAAGCCTCCGGGATGATCGTCCATCCTGGCGCCGCGACCGGGGACGACACCCTGGTGCACGCGTTGCTGTCGCATTGCGCCGGCTCGTTGAGCGGCATCGGCGGTGTCGAGCGGCCCGGTATCGTCCACCGGCTCGACAAGGAGACGACCGGCGTGATCGTCGTCGCGAAGAACGACCAGGCCCACCGCGCGTTGGCCGACCAGTTCGCCACCCGCACGTTGACCAAGGAGTACGTCGCGCTCGTCGCCGGGGTGCCGCAATTGCTGAGCGGCACCATCGATCGGGCGATCGGCCGCCACCCGGTGCACCGGCATCGTATGACGATCGGGGAGGGCGGAAAGCCGGCGCGCACGGACTGGGAGCGGGTGGAGGTCTTCGGCGACATCGCCGCGCTGCTCCGTTGCCGCATTTTCACCGGGCGGACCCACCAGATCCGCGTGCACCTTAAGTCGCTCGGGCACCCCATCCTCGGCGACCCGCTTTACGGTTGGAAACCCGACCCGCGAATCAAGGAACAGCCGGCGCGGGTGATGCTTCATGCCGAGCACCTCGTGCTCGCCCACCCCTCGACCGGCAAGGAACTGGATCTCCGTGCGCCGCTGCCGGCCGACTTCACGAAGCTCATCCGCGCCCTCCGCAAGGCGGCGCGTTGAGCGCTCAAAGGTCGGGTGAGGGACGATAGCGCCGTCCGGAAATTCCTCCCGGCCCCTCGTTCTCGCTGAGGCGCCGGATCTCCTCGAATTGCTTTTGCGTGATCAGGCGGCGCGGCAGGCGCCGTTCCGCCTCCGAGATCAGCCGTGCGCGATCGTCGTCGTTCGGCTCGTAGGGTTCCCACGGGGCATGGTGGCCCTGGTGGCGCGTCCATTCGATGTTTCCGCCATGAACAATGGCGCTCACCTCGAATTTGCGACCCTCCTCGTCCCGGTTCCACCAGCCGAACTCGATGCTCATGTCCCTAGTGTCTCCGCGCCATTCGCCGGTGCGGCGAGCGGAAACGTCGCGAGGGTCCTTCCGAAGCGAAACTCACCGGAACGCAGGACGATCTCGCGGACGGTTAAACCGCGTTCGCTCACGTCCACCGCGGCGGGGTCGAGGGGGAGAGTGTAGGAGCCCGTGTTGATGACCACGCGCCCGTCCCCCTTCCGCCAGATTCCCCGGCGGTGCGTGTGACCGGTGACAATAAAACGCGCCGCGGGCCGGTGCTGGCGGGCGAGGGTGGCCGCGCGCTCCGGCAACGCCCGCCAGGCGGCAAGAACCAGAAGAGTCCGGTGCGGCGGCCAAAGCGTATCAGCCAGGTAGCGCGCGACGAACCGCACGCGATTCCGTTCGGATTGGTGCCTTTGCGGAATTCCGCGGGCGACGCGGCGATGGATTTCAAGCAGCCGCTCGAGGTTAAGATGCGCGGGGTCCGGTTCACGGGCGCGTTCGACGGCGATACGTCGGCCCGCTTCTACGGCGTCCTGGCTCCAGGGTACCAGGTTATCGAACAGGATATCACCATGCGTGACGAACACGCGACCTTGCGCGAGCTCGAGGTGGTGCCGGTTGCTGATGTCGGCGTCATGGTTGCCCGTGAGGAAGGTCGCTGGCGGCGCATGCTGGCGGATGAAGTCTTGCACCTCCGTTCGGCAAGCCGCCGAATACGGCTCATTCCGACTGGGGCGCGTGTCGAGGGTGTCGCCGTTGAACACCAGCTGGTCGGCCCCCGCCAGCAGCGGCCGCAGCCGGTCCAAATGACGCACGCGGCTGGCATGTTCGCCGTAATGCAGGTCGGAAAGGATGCGGGTGACTTCGGCGGGCACGCGGAATGGTGAGCGAAGGAGCAACCGGACATGGGGTGTGTCGATGCCGTTTCCCGATGTCGCGCGGGCTTGTGCCGGATTCATGGCGGCGGCATTTTCCGCACCATGATTCGTCCGATCCTACTCTCGCTCGTTCTCGCGCTCCCGCCCTCGTTGCGGGCGGATCGGACGGGAGAGATCGCGGAGATTCATCTGGCCGTGTTGGGAGGTCGCGAGCGCATCGATGCCCTGAAGTCCTTCCGCGCCGAGGGACACGTCCTGGTGGCATCCGGCGCTCAAGTAAAATTCACCATGATAGCGGCTCGGCCCAACCAGATCCGCCTGGAGACCGAGAAAGGCGGGCGAACCTTGGTGCAGGGTTGGGACGGAAGCTTGGTGCCGTGGGAATTCGACACGGCCTCGTGGCCTCCGCGTTACCGCGATATGGCGGCGGGCGCGGCGCGGACGTTCATGGTGGACGCGGAGTTCGACGATCCGCTCGTGGCAGGTGAGGGGCGAGGCTTCACGCTGGAATATGCGGGGCAATTTGAGGCCGATGGACGCAAGATGCTGCGGGTGTTGGTGACGAGACGGCTGGTGGAGACCTTTTCGCTCATCGTGGATGAGGAAACATGTCTCATTCAGATGCGCGTGGAGCAGCGTGAGAGCGCCGGCGGCCGAGGTATCCGGGTGGCCACCCACTACGCGGATTACCGAGCCGTGGATGGTGTGCTCCTGCCGCACACCATCACGCTGTCGATTGACGGAAAGGTCACGCAGCAGACCAAAATCGCCCGCATCGAGGGGAACCCGACGTTGGAAGACGCTTTTTTCAGCAGGCCGGCGCCGGCTCCCGCAGTGAAAACGCCGATGGAGTCCGACGCCAAAAAGCCCGCGGATCCCGTTCCCAGCGACAATCGTTAGTTTGGGGTTGCGCCGACCGATACCGACGGTTTCCTCGGCTCCTTCACCTTTTCAAAACCATGCAAGAGCAAGTCATCCTGGAGTGCACCGAGGCCAAGAAGGAGGGGAAACCCGTTTCCCGTTACCTGACCTTCCGTAACAAGAAGACGGTCACCGAGCGCATCGAGAAGAAGAAGTACAACCCGCACCTGAAGCGCCACACTCTCCACAAGGAGATCAAGTAAGCATCATCCTGAATTTCAGGATCTTATGAACGAGCCGGGCTTTTCGCCCGGCTTGTTTGCTTTACGGAAGTCGGCGGCGCCTAGAGGCGCGTGGTCGATCCCGTCCCAACCAAGTCTCGGACGGATAACTTCGGGCCGACTCAGGCCGCCGAACCGGTGGTGCTGTTTTCCGCCGACGTAAAGGGTGAGGCAGATTGTCCGGAAGAAATCGGATTCTGCTGCCTCCGTGCCGCCCGCCAACCTTCCCGGTGCTTGCGGATCCAATCCAAAAGCGCGCGTTCGAAGCCGATGTCGTAACCGAGGCGCTCTGATTCCAGCCATTTGTGTCTCAGGATTTCCTCCCGCTCCGCCAGGAATTCCTGGTAGAGGCTCGACTGCTTCACGAACTCTCGTGACGTCGGCGGCTCTGGAGCGCGTTGAGACATGCTTCGGGGGGAAAGGAGGAGCACGATTCCCCAACTGTCAATTCCCGCGCCGACCCTTAGTTTGCCGGAGCTTTGCGGTTCTCGAGTTGCTTCAGGAGCGTATCCGCGATCTCGCGGAAGACGCTTCCTGCCTCGCTCGAGGGGTGCTCGACCACGACCGGGGCGCCCCGGTCGCCGCCGGAGCGGATCTCGGGGATCAGCGGAACCTGGCCAAGGAGTTGAGTGCCGAGCTTTTCCGCCGTGACGAGACCGCCCCCGGTGCCGAACAGCGCGTGCCGGTTTCCGGCGGGATCCGTGAAGTGACTCATGTTTTCCGCCACGCCGAGCAGGGGGACATTAACCTTCTGGAACATCAGTCCTCCCTTTCGCGCCACGTTGGTGGCGGCCGCCTGCGGAGTGGTGACAAGCACCGCGCCATCGAGGGGCAGGGTTTGCACGAGGGAAAGCTGGGCGTCTCCCGTGCCCGGGGGCAGGTCGATGAGAAGGAGGTCGAGTTCCCCCCATTTCACGTTTTGCACGAATTGCTGCACGGTCTTCATGATCATCGGCCCGCGCCAGATGACCGGTGTGTTGTCGTCGACCAGAAAGCCCATGCTCATGACCTTCACCCCGTGGGCTTCCATCGGGATGAGCATCGCCTCGGCGCCGTCGCCTTCCACCTCGGGTCGTCCGCTCAGGCCCATCATCAGCGGCACGCTCGGGCCGTAGATGTCGCAATCCATCAGCCCGACGCGACCCGCGCGGCCCCGGGCGGTCAGCAGCTGCGCCGCGGCGCACGCAAGATTCACGGCGAACGTGCTTTTGCCCACGCCGCCTTTGCCCGATGCGACCGCGACCGAGTGGCGGATGCCTTTCGGGGCGCCGCCGTTGCCGCCGAGATTCCCGCCGGAGGGCGCCGCAGGCGCGGCTGCCGAACGTGCCGCGGAGACGGCGATCTCGACGAGGATGTCCTTAACTCCGGGCTGTCCGCGCAGCACGCGCTCCACGTCGGCCTTGATCTGAAGCGGGGCCTTGGTGTCGGTTGTCGTGAGGTTCAGTGCGACCTTCACAGTCCCATCGAGGAACCCCGCGGAACGGACCAGGCCGAACGACACGATGTCGCGGCTGAAGCCCGGATACTTCACTTGCTTGAGGAGTTCCTTGATCTGTTCGGAGGTCACGATTGGGACGAAAGGAATTAAGGGTTGTTATGCCGTGAAGCGGCGCAAATAGAAATGCCCGTTCCATCAAGCGCCGCTGTCTCCATGAGAAATTACCTTCGTCTGCTGCTTCCTTTATTTGTCGTCGCCGCCTTCACGTCCGTCGCGCGGGCCCAAGGTGCCCGGAACATCGGTGAGGTTCGGGTGGATGTGAACAACGCGGCGATCGCGGTGCGCATTGTCGGCGCGACGCCTGAGCTGCAGGGACTCGCCCAGTCGGCCTTCAACGCGCACGGGCGCTACCGGGTGGTGCCTTCAGGCCACGCATTCGAGCTGCGCTTTTCCCTGGCGGGCGCGAACCAGGTGAAGGTCGACATCACGCGCGCTTCCGGCGCGGCGGTGCATTCGCAGGTCGTCGCCGGGTCCTCGACCCGCCAGGCGCTGCTGAAGGCTGCCGACGTGGCGGTGGAAAAGACCAACGGTCTCGGTCTGCGCGGCTTCTTCTCCGCGCGCCTAGCCTTCGTTTCTCGCCGCAGCGGGCGCAGCGAACTTTACACCTCGGATCTTTTTCTCGGTGAGGCGAAACAACTCACCCGTGATGGCGCGCATGTACTCACACCCCGCTGGGCGCCGGACGGTGGCCGCGTGGTCTACACGAGCTACTTCCGGTCCAACGCGCCCGACGTGTTCGCTTCCAACGTCACCTCCGGCGCCCGAGAGACTCTCATCAGCTTCCGTGGCACCAACAGCGGTGCGCGTTTCAGCCCGGATGGCCGCCAGCTGGCCTTGATCATGACGGGGGAGGGCGCTCCGGATTTGTATATCACGAATTCCCAGGGCCGCGGACCCTCGCGCAAGACTCGGTCCGACGCCGTGAAGTCCTCGCCGTGCTGGTCGCCCGACGGCAGCCAGATCGTGTTCGCGATGGAGCCGGGACCGCAGCTCTATGTCATGTCGGCCGCCGGGGGCGCGCCGCGCCGGCTTTCGATCGGGGTTAGCACCTATGCCGCGGAGCCGGATTGGAGCCGGACCGACCGCAACAAGATCGCCTGCACGGTCCGCGTCGGCCGTCAGTACCAGATCGCCGTGTACGATCTCGCGGCCGGGGCCGGCAAGGTGGTCTCGAAGGCCAGCTTCGACGGCGTCGAGCCCAGCTGGCTGGCCGACGGTCGGCACCTCGTTTACACCGCACGCGACCGAAACTCGAGCTACCTCTGCATCCTCGACACCGAGACCGGCAACAGCACGCGTCTCGGCGGCGTCGACTCCCAGGCGATGCAGGCCAGCGTTTGGACGCCCTGAGGGCGAGTGGGGGAAAACAAAAAGGCCGCGCGATCGGCGCGGCCTTTCGGGAAACAGTTTACGGGCTGCTTAGGCGATTGCGGCCTTGTAGTTGGCCTCAGCGGCATCCCAGTCGACGACGTTCCACCAGGCGGTGACGTAATCCGGCCGGCGGTTCTGGAAGTTCAGGTAGTAGGCGTGCTCCCAAACGTCGAGACCGAGGACAGGCTTACCCTCGATGCCGGCAACGGCCTTGCCCATCAGCGGGCTGTCCTGGTTCGCGGTGGAGCCGATCGCGAGTTTCTTGTCGGCGCCGACGTACAGCCAGGCCCAGCCGGAACCGAAGCGCGTGGCGGCGGCCTGCGCGAAGGCGGCCTTGAACTTGTCGAAGTCGCCGAAGGTGGCGCTGATGGCCGAGGCGAGGGATCCCTTGGGAGCGCCACCCTTGCCGGGGCCCATGATAGTCCAGAAGAACGCATGGTTGCTGTGGCCGCCGGCGTTGTTGCGCACGCCGCCGCGGATGGCCTCGGGGACCTTGGACAGGTCGGCGATCAGCGCGTTGACGTCCAGCGCGGCGAGGGCCGGGTGGTCCTTCAGAAGGTTGTTCGCGTTGGTGACGTACGCGTTGTGGTGCTTGCCGTGGTGGATCTCCATCGTGCGCGCGTCGATGTGCGGCTCGAGGGCGGTCGGGGCGTAGGGCAACTTCGGGAGTTCGTAGGCCATGGTGGTTTTGTCGTTGATGATCGTGTCGGTGGAAAAAGGAGACGCGGAACATGCACCCGCGCAGGTGGGCGTCAACTTTGCGGGGACGCGCTGGGATCGCTGCTCGCGCGCTTCAGCCGAAAGAAGGCCTGCAGCAGATCGCGGCACTCGTTCTCGAGCACGCCGCCGGCGGTGAGCTCGAGGTGGTGGTTCACGCGGGGGAGATCGTTCAGGTTGGTGGCGCCACCGAGGCAGCCCATTTTGGGATCGGGGACGGCGTAGCAGACGCGACGCACTCGCGACATCAACATGGCGCCGGAACACATCGGGCAGGGCTCCTTGGTGACGAAGACGGTCGCACCCTCGAGCCGCCAGTCACCGAGGTGTCGCGCCGCCTGCGTAAGAGCGAGCATCTCGGCGTGGGCGGTGGGGTCGCGGACGCCCTCGACGGTGTTGTGCGCGGAGGCGACCACTTCGCCGCCGATCTCAATGACAGCTCCGATCGGGACTTCATCGTGCCTCCAGGCGTCGATCGCCTGGTTGTAGGCCAGCGCCATGAAGAACGTATCGTCGCGGACCAGCTGCGAAGGGAACCGTTTTTCAAACGGGCAGGGGAGGTCGGGCTGGTCTTCGGTCATCGGCTCCGCGGAGGGAAACCTTGACTAGAGAGGCGGCTCTCTGGCTTACAAGGGCTTTTGCCAACGCCACCTATGCCGATCACCTTTTCCCGTACCGCCGCCCATGGCCTCTGATGCGAATGCGATAGAAGTGGAGGGCAAGGTGGTGGCGGTCCTCCCGGGAACCATGTTCAAGGTGCAGCTGGCCAACGGCCACGTCGTCCTCGCCCACATTTCGGGCAAGCTGCGGAAGAACTTCATCAAGATTGCCGCCGGCGACATGGTGAAGATGGAGATGAGCCCGTACGACCTGGAGAAGGCCCGGATCACCTTCCGGATGAAGGAATCCAATCCGCCGCCCCCGCCGATGCCGCGGCGGCGCCATTACTGAGCCGCGCCCCGAATCACGTCGACGCCCCCTCCGCGGGGCGTCTTTTTTTCGCCCATGCGGTCCGACCACAGCCGCGCTCCGGAAGCCTTCGCGGCCGACACTGAATCCTTCCTCGCTTACCTTGGCCTGGAGCGAGGGCTCTCGGCCAACACGCTCGCCGCCTACCGGCGCGACCTCGATCAGGCGGCGGATTTTTTCCAAGGACGCGGAGTCGGTGGATGGTTAGCAGTCACGACCGCGCAAGCCTCGGAGTGGATCAGTTCCCTTGGCGCGGCGGAGTACCGGGCGACGAGCCTGGCGCGAAAGCTCTCCGCGCTGCGCATGCTGTCGCGCCACCTCGTGCGTGAACGCCGGCGGGAAGATGATTTTACGGCGTTGCTGGAGGGCCCGAAACCCGGCCGGCGTATCCCGCGGACGCTGCCGCCGGCGGACATCGCGAAACTCGTGGAGGCGCCGTCGGGCGGTGGACCGTTTGCCCTGCGCGATCGCGCCATCCTCGAGCTTTTTTACTCCAGCGGCCTGCGGGTATCCGAGCTCGTCGCACTGCGCATACAGGAGGTCGATCCGGTGGAGGGATTGGTGCGCGTGCTGGGGAAGGGCTCGAAGGAACGCGTCGTTCCGGTCGGCGGCCGCGCGTGCGATGCGCTCACGACGTATCTGACCGCCGGCCGGCCCGGATTGGTCCGGACGCACACCGGCAGCCACGTTTTCCTGAACCATCACGGGCGCCCGATTTCGCGCGTGGCGGTGTGGATGATCGTGAAGAAGCACGCTCGGCGCGCGGGGATTCCCGATACCGTGAAGCCGCACGCGCTGCGTCATTCGTTCGCCTCGCATCTGCTCGGCGGTGGGGCGGATCTGCGCGCGATTCAGGAGATGCTTGGCCACGCGAGCATCTCCACCACGCAGATCTACACGGCGGTTGATCCCGGAAGGATCGTCGACCAGCACGCCCGCTTCCATCCGCGCAATCGCGAGGACGGATAGCCTGGCGCGGTTCCGCCGCAAGGGAAGCGGTTGAAACCACGAGACTCCCGCCTTCGCCAAGCCAAGGGCGGGCAGGCGCCAAAGGCACGAGACCGATCCGGGTTGCCCGTGGAACGCTCGGGAACCGTGGAATCTGGAAATCCATTCTCGAAACGCCTACCGTGTCGCCGCGGCCGCTCGTCGCGGAGGATGTCGCGATTAGGTTCAGTCCTTTGGGGGGGCGGAAATTTCGAAACGGGATTCGTAAAATCCGAGGGGAGCGCCCTCGGCTACATCGGAGGGGCAACGGTACGGAGGCGCAGTCGGAAAAACCAGTGATGGCCGTCAAAAGGCGCAGAACTCACAGGAGCGGCTCCAGCCTCACAATCCACGTTCAACCACGGATTGCACCCGGAGCGACACGGATGACGCGCTTTCGGTGTAGCCGCGGCCGCCTGCCATTCGAAGGCGCAGCGAAGTAGGGCCCACCTACGCGAGGCTACGGGGGCAAGCTCACCGCGGATTATTCCGAGGAGACGTGCCGCCGAAGGCGCTTCCGGCTCGCTTCGCGTGGTCGCCCACGAATTTCACGGGAAGCACGGATGCGGAAAACTCAGCCACGACGAACTTCCCGGCCTTCTGTTCAAGTCCCCGGTTCGTGATGCGCTCCCGTCTCGTTCCGCGTCTTTATCCGTGGATTTCGCAGATAGCGCCGATGAGTAAAACGCCGCCGCGTCTTCTTTGTCTCCCCAGTCTCGCACGACTTCCGAGTCTCCGTTAGCTCGTGTTTCGTGGATCGGCGCGGGTGCTTCAACGCGCCGCGTTTCGCGCGGGAAAATCCCTGGCGCCGCGGTTGGCACGCGCGTTGCTAAGGCAGGTGTCACGTTCTGCTTTTTCTCCCTGGTCGAATGGTGCGAGCGGGGAGTGAGGGCAGGTCGAAAACAACCTCCACGAACATGACCCGTCCACGTCCTCGCCTCCTCAAGACACTCGCTTGTCTGCTCGCCGCCGGGCTGTCCGCCGGCTCGCTCCTCGCCCAGGCTCCCGCCGCCCCGGCCGCGCCGCCGCCCCCGGCCCCGTCGCTTGAACAGCGTATCGCGGGTCTCGAGGCCTACATGAACAACACCGACCCGAGTGCGCCGCTCAAGGTTGGGCCGAAGGACAAGGACGGTAATCCCACGATCCCCGCGGGGTTGACGACGCCGTCCGTGGGAATCGCCGGACCCGGCCACAACGGCTTCATGATGATTTGCGCCGCACTGGTGCTCTTCATGACGCTGCCCGGCCTGGCGCTCTTCTACGGGGGTCTGGTGCGTACGAAAAACGTACTCTCGGTGATGGCGCAGTGCCTGGGCATCGCCGGCCTCGTCACGATCATCTGGTGGGCGGTGGGCTATAGTCTGGTCTTCGGCAAGAGCTTCAACAGCCCCTTCCTCGGCGGCACGGAGTTCTTCTTCCTGGCCGGCGTCGATAGCGTGCCGAACACCGACTACGCCGCATGGGTCTCCCAGAATGTCTTCGCGATGTACCAGCTCATGTTCGCGATCATCACGCCGGCGCTGATCGTCGGCGCGATCGCCGAGCGCATGAAGTTCTCCGCGCTGCTGCTCTTCGTGACGCTTTGGATGTTCGTGGTCTACATCCCGCTGGCGCACATGGTGTGGGGCGTGACCGGCTTCATGAATGGTGTCTGGAATTCCGGCGCCTCCATCAAGGCGATCGACTTCGCCGGAGGCACCGTGGTGCACATGTCCTCGGGTTGGTCCGCGCTCGTGCTCTGCCTGATTCTAGGACCGCGCCTCGGCTTCGGAAAAACCCCGATGCCCCCGCACAGCCTCGTGCTCTGCATGATCGGCACCGGCATGCTCTGGGTGGGTTGGTACGGCTTCAACGCGGGCTCGGCGGTCGCTGCGGACGGCGTCGCTTCGAACGCCTTCGCCACGACGACCCTGGCGGCTGGCGTGGCCTCCTTCGCCTGGGGCGCCCTGGAGTACTTCACCCGCGGCAAGGCCAGCGTCCTCGGATTCTGCTCCGGCGCCGTCGCTGGTCTCGTGGTCGTGACGCCCGCGTGCGGTTTCATCACCCCCGGATCTTCGGTTCCTCTCGGTATCCTGGCCGGCGCGATCCCGTTCTTCGCCTGCACCAAGTTGAAGCAGATGCTGAAGTATGACGACGCCCTCGACACCTTCGGTGTCCACGCGGTCGGCGGTACCCTCGGCGCTCTGCTCTCGGGCGTTTTCGCCAACGCCTCCGTGAACAGCAATCTGAACACGAATCTCAAGGAGATCGTCGGCAAGAGCCTCCTGCTTGAGCAGGTCAAGGCTGTCGCGCTCACGCTCGCGCTGTCGGTCGTTGCGACCGTGATCCTCGCCTTCATCGTCAAGGCGATCGTGGGTCTCCGGCCGACGGTCGAGGCCGAGCAGGAGGGCCTCGATATCACCGACCACGGTGAGGAAGGCTACATTTACGAGGCCAAGTCCTGACCCATTAACCTCAAACCAGCCATCCCATGAAACTCATCATCGCCATCATCAAGCCGTTCAAGGTCGAGGAAGTGAAGGAGGCCCTCGCCGGCGCCGGCATCGAGGGAATGACAGTCACGGAGGTCAAAGGCTTTGGCCGCCAGAAAGGCCACACCGAGATCTACCGGGGCAGCGAATACACCGTGGACTTCCTGCCGAAGGTTAAGATTGAGGTCGCGGTTTCAGATGAAACCGCCGCCAAGGCGGTCGACACCATCGCGAAGGCCGCGAAGACGGGGAAGATCGGCGACGGCAAGATCTTCGTCCTGCCGCTCGAGGAGGTGGTGCGGATCCGCACCGATGAGCGCGGCGAAGCCGCGGTCTGATCATACTGTAATAAAAAGGCGGGCCCCTCGGGGCCCGCCTTTTTTGTCGGCCGGATTCCTGGTCCGACGCCGGAGATCAGGCGGGAGCGGCGGCCTTGCGTTTGTCGGGCAGCGCGCGGCTGGCGACTTCCGCCTTCAGGCGCGCGACGCAGGCGTCGGAGGTGAGCACGCCCTCGTCGCCGCGGGCGCGGGAGCGGACGGACACGCTGTTGGCCTCCGCCTCCTTTTGCCCGATGACGAGGGTGTACGGCACCTTGTCGATCTCGGCGCGGCGGATCTTGGCGCCCAGCTTGTCGCTGTGTTCGTCGAGGGTGGCGCGGAGCCCCTCCGCCTTGAGGCGGGCGAGGAGGGCGCGGGAGTGCTCGAGGGTTTTCTCGCTGATAGGCACGAGACGCACCTGCTCGGGGGCCAGCCACAGGGGGAAATCGCCGGCGAAGTGCTCGATGAGCACGCCGCAGAAACGCTCCATGGAGCCGAACGGCGCGCGATGGATCATGACCGGCCGGTGCGGCTGGTTGTCAGCCCCGATGTAGGACAGGTCGAA
The DNA here is from genome assembly GCA_030832235.1 of Verrucomicrobiota bacterium. GTDB lineage: Bacteria > Verrucomicrobiota > Verrucomicrobiia > Opitutales > Opitutaceae > ER46. The sequence continues at coordinate 164 of JAURJO010000125.1, read as the reverse complement.
GCGGATCGGCAGGTTGTAGTCGACCTGCACGGTGCCGAGCTGCCACTCGCGGCCGATCACGTCCTTGATCACGAAGTCGATCTTCGGACCGTAGAAAGCGGCCTCTCCGGGTTCCTCGGTGAAGGGCACGCCGAGGGTGCGGGCCGCCTCGCGGCAGGCGTTCT
>JAURJO010000124.1 GCA_030832235.1 Verrucomicrobiota bacterium | reverse complement strand
TTCATTTCAAACTCCGCCGGGGTGGCCGAGACGTAAACCGTCTGACCGGTGACGGAGTCGAACTCCGCGAAGCTCTGCGGCCGATTGTCGAGGGCCGAGGGCAGCCGGAAACCGAAGTCGACCAGGGTCTCCTTCCGGGCGCGGTCGCCGTTGTACATCCCGCCGACCTGAGGAATGGTGACATGGCTTTCGTCGACGATCAGTAGGAAATCGCGCGGGAAGAAATCGATCAGGCAGAACGGGCGCTCACCGGCCTTCCGGCCCGTGAGGTGCCGGGAGTAGTTCTCGATGCCGTTGCAGAAGCCCATCTCCTGCAGCATCTCGAGATCGTAATTCGTGCGCATGCGGATGCGCTGCGCCTCGAGCAGGCGCTTGCGCTCCTCGAACCACGCCACGCGCTCGTCGAGCTCCCGCCGGATCGCCGCCACCGCGGGCTCGAGGCGCCCGCGGCTCGTGACGTACTGATTGGCCGGGTACAGATCGAACTCCGTGATGGCCCGCGTGACGGAGCCGGTCGTTGGATCGAACTCCGCGAGGCCGTCGATCTCATCGCCGAAGAACTCCACGCGCAGGCCGCGCTCGAGGTACGCGGGCATGATGTCGACCACGTCACCACGCACCCGGAACCGCCCGGGTTTCAGTTCGTAGTCGTTCCGTTCGTAAAGATTGTCGACGAGCCGCTCCAACAGCGCCTGCCGCCCGAGCGGGGCGCCGCGCCGCAGCTCGATCCGGAGGTCGATGAACTCCTGCGGCGAGCCGAGCCCGTAGATGCAGGACACGCTCGCCACCACGATCACGTCGCGCCGCGAAACCAGCGAGCTGGTCGCCGAGATGCGCAGCCGCTCGATCTCCTCGTTGATCGAGGAGTCCTTCTCGATGAAGGTGTCGCTCGATGGAATGTACGCCTCGGGCTGGTAGTAATCGTAGTAGCTGACGAAGTACTCGACGGCGTTCTCCGGGAAGAAGCCCTTGAATTCCGAGTACAGCTGGGCCGCGAGGGTCTTGTTGTGCGAGATGATGAGCGCGGGCCGCCCAAGCTCGGCGATCACGTTGGCCATCGTGAACGTTTTCCCCGAGCCGGTGACGCCGAGCAGCGTCTGGTGCCGGTTACCCGCGCGCAACGAGGCCACCAGCTTGGCGATCGCCTGCGGCTGGTCCCCCGTTGGTTTGAACTCGGCGCTGAGCTTGAACTCCATCGGCGCAACGTGGCGCGGTGCCCGTGCCGGCACAAGCGCGCCCGCCACCGCGCGTCAGCACGGTTTCACAGCCCCAGCAGGCGCAACAGCGCCTCGCGGAGCGCCGTTCCCGCGCGGCGACGGCCGTCCTGACCACCCTCCAGCGGCGCCTCCTGCACCAAAACCACGCCGCGACCGCAAAACACGTCGTCGAAAAGCCGGCTGCGGCCGCGGTAGTATCCCCAAAAAGTCTCGGCCCGTGCCGGCCGCGATTCTAAGCCGGGAGTGAAGCCGATCGTAACGCCGCGATTCAGTCTTCGCGCCGGAACACCCTCCCTGGTCTCCAAGCGTTCCACCCGCACACCCCGGCCGCCCGCGACCACCAGCCGGCAGGGTCCGGTGAACTCGAAATGCCGGACGGTTCCCGTCACCCACGCCCGCCAGCTCAGCCAACGCCGGTGGCGCCGGATCTGTAAGCGTTGTTCGTCGGCCACGACCACCGCCGCGAGATACCTGGGCCGCAGGACCAGCGATGCGCCGTCCGGCAGCGTCACCAGTGAAAGTTCGACGTGCTCTTCACCACCACCGGCCAGTGTCACTCGCCGTTCGCCGTCACTCCCCCGGTGCCGCAACTCGACCAACTCCACCAGCCCGCATGCCGCGCTCGTGAACGGCATACGCCAATCGAGAATGAACCTCGTGCCCCGGTTAAGGTCCTCGTCCAAAGCCTGCAGAAAGCGTCCGCGGACCAGCAGCCGCTCACCCGGTCGAAGCGCGACCTCGAGACCGGGAAGACTCTCCCCGGCGTCGAAGCCTGCGGCATAAGGTTCCCCAATGCGCAGCGCCATGCCACGCGTCGCCAGCGAAGCCAGGCCGTAATAAAGCACCGCCGCCCACGTGATCGGCCCGAGCAGGACGACAGCGAGACCGCCGATGACGTACCACTTCACTTTCTCCCAAGCGGCCGCAATCCAGCGCACAAACCAAGAGCGGCTGCGTTCCAGAAAAGAGATCTCGTCATTCACCCGGCGCCACGCGGCCTCCAATCCCTCGCGCTCCCAACCAGCCTGCTCCAACGCGCGACGCGACGCCGCCAGACGTCCGGCCGCTTCCTCGAGCGCAGCGTCTGCCCGGGCGACCCGTTGCGCGTTTTCCGCCCGCGCCTTGGGGTCGCCAAACCATCGACCCCACCAGCCCTCGCGATCGCGGAGTTCAGCGACAGTCTTGGTCGCCTCGCGCAACCGCGTCTCCTGCGCCTTCGTCTCCGCGCCCAGCTCTTTCGTGCGTGCCGCCAAGGCCTCGCGCGCGCGTTCGATTTTCACGCGATCAGCCGACGCCGACTGCAGCCTCCCGCGGCGATCCCACTCCTGCAACGCCTCCTGCCGCACAAAAAGCCACGTGCCGTAGATCGCCGTAGCGGTCAACGCCGCCACTGCCACCCCCGCCAAGCGGCGGGTCAGCCAGCCAAACACCCCGGCGAAGAGCGATTCGAGCGCCACCCCCCACGTCTCGGGCGACACCCGTTGAAACGCAAACACGTCCGCGCGCGAGGCTTGCGAGGGCCATTCACCCGGTGACGAGCGGGGATTAGGCGACATAACTCCGCGCCGGGCAGCGGGAAGCCGTTTGCGACCGTCGCCCCGGCGCGCCAAACTCGACGCAACCACAACAAACCATGTCCAAAGCCATTGTCTCCAGCCTCTACGACTCCGACGTCTTCCGGATGGCGTGTCGCCAATTCGACAAGGCCGCCGACGCGATCAACCTTCCCGACGCGATCCGCGACCGCACCAAGTATCCCCGCCGTTGCCTCGCGGTCTCGCTGCCCGTGCGCCGTCGTGACGGCAGCGTCACCGTCTTCGAGGGCTACCGGGTGCAGCACAACCTCTCCACCGGCCCGTCCAAGGGTGGCATCCGGTTTCACCAGAATGTCACGCTCGGCGAGGTCGCGGCCCTCGCCATGTGGATGAGTTGGAAAACCTCGCTCGTGGGCCTGCCCTACGGCGGCGCCAAGGGCGGCGTGATCGTCGACCCCAACCAACTCACGGAGTCGGAACTCGAGCATCTTTCCCGTCGCTACATGCAGGAGATGGTGAACTTCGTCGGCCCGCAGGTCGACGTGCCGGCGCCTGACGTCGGCACCAACGAGCGGATCATGGCGTGGATGATGGACACCTATTCCAATCACGTGGGCCACGTCGCCAGCGCGGTGGTGACGGGCAAGCCCATAGCGCTCGGCGGATCCGAGGGACGGCGCGAGGCCACCGGGGCCGGCGTGGCGTACCTCGCGCGGAAGTACCTCGAAAAAATGAAGCTGCCTGTGTCGAGAGCCACCGTCGCGGTCCAGGGTTTCGGCAACGTCGGCAGCGAGACCGCCCTCGCCCTCCGCAACTACGGCGCAAAGGTGATCGCCATCTCCGATTACACCGGAGGCGTCTACAACCCCAAGGGCATCAATCTGGAAAAGGCCCTCGCCTACGTGCGCTCCCAGAAGGTGCTGCTCGATTTCGACGGCGGCGAGCCTGTGACGAACGAGCAACTCCTGGAACTCAAGTGCACGGTCCTCGCGCCGTGCGCGCTCGAGCGCGTGATCACCGACCAGAACGCCCCCCGGCTGCGCTGCCGCCTCATCGCCGAGGGCGCCAATGGCCCGACCACCAACGCCGCCGACCGCGTGCTCGAGGAGCGCGGCGACATCGAGCTGATCCCCGACGTGCTCTGCAATTCGGGCGGCGTGATCGTGTCCTACTTCGAATGGCTGCAGAACCTCTCGAACTACTATTGGACCCGCGACGAGGTGCTGCAGAAACTCTTCGCGATGCTCGACCGGGCCAGCGACGCCGTCGAGGCCCAGAAACGTAAGTTCAAATTCAGCCGCCGTCTCGCCGCCCTCACCCTCGGTATCCAACGCGTGGCCGACGCCAAGCAGAGCCGCGGGCTCTTCCCGTGAGAACGCGCGGACGCGACTACAGGAACATCCAACCGACGAGCACAAGGATCGGCAGCAACACCGGCAGGCTGTAGCGCACGATGTAGCCGAAGAATGACGGACAATGCACGTGCGCCTCGTGCGCGATCGACTTCACCATGAAGTTGGGCCCGTTGCCGATGTAGGTCATCGCGCCGAAGAACACCGCACCGAGACTCACCGCGACCACGTAGAGCGGCTGAGCGACGAGCAACGCCCGCACCGCTTCCGGACCAGCCTTGCCCGCGAATGCCGCCGGATCGGTCGCCGCCGCCGTCGCCTGCGCGAGCTGGAGGAAGTTCACGTAAGTCGGCGCGTTATCCAAGACCGACGAAAGCGCCCCCGAGGCGAGGTAGTACTGCAAGGGGGCCGTGAAACCGAACTCGCGACCGTGTTCCTCCAGATAGCCCAACGCAGGCATCATCGTCGCGAAGATCCCCGCGAATAAAAAGGCCACCTCCTTCACCGGCCCAAAACCGAACGCGTTCGCCTCGTGCACCTCCCGCGACGTCAGCCGATGGCTCGCTACCGCCGCCGCGAGCATCGTGAGTTCGCGCAGAAAGAAACGATCCGGAAGAAAAACCGCGCCGATGATCACGCCGAGCAGCAGGACATTACCGGCGCCGTCCACGCGCCACGTTTCCGGTTCCTGCGCCGCCTCCGTCTGCAGGCGACGCGGCATTCGGCGAAAGCTGCGGAGATCGAAAACGTAGAAGGCCGCCAGCACGAGGCCGAGCGTCACGAGCCAGGGCATGACCACCCGCTCCGCCAGCCAGAAGAACGGCACGCCGCGCAGGTAGCCGAGGAATAGCGGCGGATCGCCGATCGGCGTGAGCGCGCCGCCGAGGTTCGAGACCACGAAGATGAAGAATACGATATGGAAGCCGCTCACGCGCACCTTGTTCATCCGGATCCAGGGCCGGATCAGCACCATCGAGGCGCCCGTCGTACCGATGAAATTCGCCGCCACGGCCCCCACGGCGAGGAACGCGACGTTCACCGCCGGCGTGGCCTCGCCGCGCACGCGGATGTGGATCCCGCCCGCCACGGTGAACAACGAGCCGATCAGGATGATGAACGAAGCGTACTCGGCGGCGGTGTGCGCGAGCAGGCCGCCCCCGCCAGGCACGCGCGCGAGGTAATAAGTCGCCACCGCCGCCCCCAAACCGAGCGCGACCACCGGGTAGAAGCGCTCCCACAGGTGTTTCAAGCGCGCCGGCGCCAGCGGCGCGACCGCGATCAGCAGGAGCAGCAGCGCGAACGGCGCGCTCAGCCAGAGCGGAATCCCCGACGCAGGCGCGGCGACAGCAAACGGAACGACGGCGGCCACCACGATTGGCTCCTACGCCGCCGGTTCAGAAGGTGTGGATGAAGAGCCCGGAGCGCAGCTTCGGCTCAAACCACGTACTCTTCGGCGGCATGATCTGCCCGGCGTCGGCGATGTCCATCAGCTGCCCCAAGGTCACCGGGTACATGGAGAACGCCACGCCGCCTTCGGCGTCGACGCGCTTCACCAGCTCACCCGTGCCACGGATGCCGCCGACAAAATCAATCCGCTTGCTGGTGCGTACGTCGGTGATCCCGAGCACCGGACCGAGCAGCTTGTCCTGCAGCACGCTCACATCGAGGCGCGACACCGGATCAGCACCGGCGTCGGCCGCGCAGCGCAGGCCGTACCATTTTCCGCCGAGGTACATGCTGACTTCGCCGACGCGCGAGGGGCTCGGGTTGGCGTTCTCCACCAAGCCGAACAGGTCCTTCACCTTAGCCAGCAACGCCGCGGGCGTGAGGCCGTTCAGATCGAGCACGATGCGGTTGTAGGGGAGGATCTTCAGCTCGCTCGCGGGGAAGAGCACGCAGAGAAACCAGTTGTACTCCTCGGCGCCGGTGTGGGACGGGTTACGTTCGCGGCGCAGGCGGGCGACGCGGGCCGCGCTCGCCGCGCGGTGGTGACCATCCGCGATGTAGGTCACTGGCACCGCGCCGAAGGCCTTCACCCACTCCTGCCCGCCCGCGATCCGCCACACCGTGTGCCGGATGCCGTCGGGAGCCGTGAAATCGTGAAGCGGTTGCTCCTTGGTCTTGGCGTTCACCAGCGCAGTGACGGCCGCGTTGTCACGGTAAGTCAGGAAAACGGGACCGGTGTCGGCACTCAGCGTGTCGATCAGTCGGGTGCGGTCGTCCTCTTTGTCCTTCCGGGTCTTCTCGTGCTTCTTGATGAGCTCCGCGTCGTAATCCTCGACGTGGCAGCCCGCGACGAGGCCGCGCTGCACGTGGTCGCCCATGCGTTGCTGGTAGACGTAGAGACAGGGCCCGGTCTCGCGCACCAAGGTGCCGTTGCGTTGCAGCGCTTCGAAATTCGAGCGCGCGCGGGCGTAGACCGCCTCGCTGTAAGGATCGGTCGCCGGCGGCAGACCGATCTCGGCGCGGTCGACATGCAGCAAGCTGTGCGGCCGGCCGGCGGCGAGCGCGGCTGCTTCGGCCGTGTTGACGACGTCGTAAGGCACGCAGGCGACCTCGGGAGCAAGGGCGGGCACGGGAACAAGACCCTGGAACGGATGGATGCGCATGGGAAAGGGACGCGGAGCAAAGCCGGCGTGCCGGCCGGTTGACACGGAAAAAATCGCGGAGCCAGAAAACAAAAAGCCCCCCGGAGTTGACCGGAGGGCGGGAAGGGAGCGGGAAGAAGGTTACTTCTTCGTGCTGCG
>JAURJO010000123.1 GCA_030832235.1 Verrucomicrobiota bacterium | reverse complement strand
GGACGCCAAGGACCGCCAGGAGCGCCAGGTCGGCCTCACCATCGCCATCCTCGCCATCCTGCTCGCCGTCGTGTCCGCGCTCGGCAACGAGCAGGACAACGAGAAGATCGTGAAACAGATCGAGGCCTCCAACGGCTTCGCGTGGTACCAGTCGAAGCGGATTCGCGCCGGGATGAACGAACTCATGATGGACCAGATGAAGGTGGAACTCGCCGGCAGTCCCACCGCCTCGCAGAAGGAGGCGATCGCGAAGCTTGAGGCGCGCCTCTCCGCCAAGAACGCCGAGTACAAGGCGGAGAACGACAAGATCCTGAAGGACGCCGAGGAGGCGAAGAAGCTCGCTGAACAAGCCGACGCGCGGGGCAACCGCTACGACCGCGCGGAGATTTTCCTGCAGATCGCGGTCGTGTTCTGCTCGATCACGCTGCTCACAAAGGCGCGGGCTTTTTTCTTCGCCGGCCTGGGGCTCTCCTTGCTCGGCACTGTGCTCGGCGCCTGGGCTTTCTTCAGCTGAGCAAGGGGTGCCGGCCGCGGCCGGCGTAGGGGTTTTTCTGGCCACACCGCGCTGGCCCGCGCAGTCTGCGGCTATGCGCATCCTCGTGACCGGCGGCGCCGGTTTCCTCGGTTCCCACCTCTGTGACCGTCTGCTGCGTGATGGTCATGAGGTGATCTGCATCGACAACCTGTTCACCGGGCAAAAGCGGAACATCGCCCATCTTCTCTCCCACCCGTCGTTCGAGTTCGAACGCCACGACGTCATCGACCCGTTCAAGTTTGAGGTCGACCGCATCTACAATCTCGCCTGTCCGGCTTCACCGCCGCACTACCAGTACAATCCGATCAAGACCACCAAGACGTCGGTGATGGGGGCCATCAATTGCCTCGGTCTCGCCAAGCGCGTGAAGGCCCGGGTTTTTCAGGCGAGCACCAGCGAGGTTTATGGCGATCCCGCGGTGCACCCGCAGCCCGAATCCTACTGGGGCAACGTCAACCCCATCGGCCGGCGTTCCTGCTACGACGAGGGTAAGCGCTGCGCCGAGACGCTGTTCTTCGACTACCATCGCGAGAACAAGGTCGATATCCGGGTCGTGCGCATCTTTAACACGTACGGCCCGCGCATGCACCCCGGAGACGGGCGCGTGGTCTCGAACTTCATCGTGCAGGCCCTGCGCGGCGAGGACCTCACGGTTTACGGCGACGGCGGCCAGACGCGGTCCTTCTGCTATGTCGACGACCTGATCGAGGGCTTTGTCCGCTTCATGGACCAGACTGAAACCGTGGGGCCGATGAATCTCGGTAACCCCTCGGAGTTCACGATGCTGCAGCTGGCCGAATTGACCCTTCGCCTGGTCGGCGGCCGTTCCCGGATCGTGCACAAACCGCTGCCGCCCGACGACCCCCGCCAGCGGCAGCCCGACATCACGCTCGCTCGTCGCGTCCTGAAATGGGAGCCCACGGTGCCGCTGGAGGAGGGCCTGGCCCGAACGATCGCGTACTTTCGCGGCGCCTCCTGACCGTCCGCGGCACGCCGCCGGATTTGCCGTTTGCCAAGGGGAAGGGCGGACCTCACGTTCCACCCTTCATGTTCTCGTTTCTGCTCAAGCGCTTCTCCGGCCGGCATTACAAGAAGTTCCTCGAGAAGGCGCGTCCCATCGTGGCGCGCATCAACGAGCTGGAGGTCTCCTACCAAGCGCTGACGGACGAGCAGGTACGGGCGAAAACCGACGAGTTCCGCGCCCGGATCGCCGGCGCCCCCGACAAGCACGCCGCGCTCGAGGCGGTCCTGCCCGAGGCTTTCGCGGCCGTGAAGAACGCCGCCCGGCGTCTCGTGGGCCGCTCCGTGGTCGTGTGCGACCATGAGTTGAGGTGGGACATGGTGCATTTCGACACCCAGCTGATCGGCGGTATCGCGCTGCACCAAGGGCGGATCTCCGAGATGGCCACTGGCGAGGGCAAGACTCTGGTCGCGACGCTGCCGCTGTACCTCAACGCTCTCGCCGGCCGGAACACCCAGCTCGTCACGGTCAACGACTACCTCGCCCGCCGCGACTCCGAGTGGATGGGCTACCTGTACAACTTCCTCGGCGTGAGCGTGGGCTGCATCCAGCAGCAGATGCCGCCCGACGTGCGCCGCGACATGTACGGGCGCGACATCACCTACGGCACGGCCAGCGAGTTCGGGTTCGATTACCTGCGCGACAACGGCATGGCCACGCGTCGCGAGGACCAGGTGCAGCGTGACCACTGGTACTGTATCGTGGACGAGGTTGACTCCATCCTGGTCGACGAGGCGCGCACGCCGCTCATCATCTCCGGCCCCGCGCCCATCGAGCGCGAGCAGCCGTTCACGCGCCTCAAACCCGGCGTCGACCGTCTGGTCAACGAGCAGGTGCGCCTCTGCAACCGCATCGTAACCGAGGCTAAGGATTTGCTGGAGAAGGCCGACGTGTCCGACGAGGATCGCGAGACGGCCGCGCGCAAGATGCTGCAGGTCAAGATGGGCCACCCGAAGAACAAGCAGCTCCTCCGGCTGATGGAGAACGGCGCTTGGCGGAAGCTCCTCGACCGCATGGAGACGGATCTCAACTCCGATCTCAACAAGGACGAGCTCTACAAGCTTAAGGAGGACCTGCTCTTCGTCATCGATGAGCGCCAGCACCAGGCCGACCTCACCGAGATCGGACGCAACCGCCTGCGGCCCGACAGCCCCGACGCCTTCGTCCTGCCCGATCTCGCCACGGAGTTCTCCGACCTCGAGCGCGAGACCGGGATGAGCCCCGAGCAAAAGGAGGAGCGGAAGCTCGTTTCCCAGCAGCGGTACGCCGAGATCTCCGAGGAGATCCACGCCATCTCGCAGCTGCTGCGCGCGTATTCGTTGTACGAGCGCGACGTCGAGTACGTCGTCACGCCCGACGGCAAGGTGATGATCGTCGACGAGAACACCGGCCGCGTGATGCCGGGACGCCGCTGGTCCGACGGCCTGCACCAGGCGGTGGAGGCCAAGGAGGGCGTCGCCATCGAGCGCGAGACGCGCACCTACGCCACGATCACGATCCAGAATTACTTCCGCATGTACGAGAAGCTCGCCGGCATGACGGGCACGGCGGAGACCGAGGCGACCGAATTCAACGACATTTACCGGCTCGCGGTGCAGGTCATCCCTACCAACAAGCCCTGCATCCGCGTCGACCGCAACGACTCCATCTTCAAGACGCGCCGCGACAAATACGCCGCCGTGGTGAAGGAGATCGAGGAGGCCCACAAGCGCGGCCAGCCCGTCCTCGTCGGTACCGTGAGTGTCGAGTCCTCCGAGGTGCTGTCGCGCATGCTCAAGCGCACGGGCATCATCCACACGGTGCTCAACGCCAAGTTCCACCAGCAGGAGGCCGACATCGTGGCCCGCGCCGGCCAGCGCGGTGCCGTCACGATCGCCACCAACATGGCGGGCCGCGGCACTGACATCAAACTAGGCGAGGGCGTGCGCGAGCTCGGCGGTCTCTACGTCATCGGCACGGAGCGCCATGAGTCCCGCCGCATCGACCGCCAGTTGCGTGGTCGTTGCTCACGCCAGGGAGATCCGGGTCTCACCAAGTTCTACCTGTCCCTCGAGGACGACCTCATGCGGTTGTTCCTGCAGGGTAATCTCGCCTCGAAGCTTATGGAGGGCTCGATGCAGGAGGGCGAGGAGCTCGAGCATCCTTGGCTGAACCGCTCCATCGAGAGCGCGCAGAAAAAGGTCGAGCAGCAGAACTATTCCATCCGCAAGCGCCTGCTCCAGTACGACGACGTGCTCAACCAGCAGCGCGAGGTCGTCTACGGTATCCGTAACGCTGCTATCCACGCCGATCGACCGAAGGAGACTATTTTCGAGCAGATCGGCGAGGAACTGCACCAGCGGCTCGCCGTCGCCGGCTTCGGCGAGAAGGGTGGTCCCACGCAGACCGCCCTTGAAGGCGTGGTCGGTTGGGTCAATTCGCACTTCCCGATCAGTTGCCGGATCGAGGATCTCGCGGGCAGCGATCCCGAGCCGGTGATCCAGCGTCTCATCACGCGCATCCGGGAGGCCTACGCGGTGAAGGAGTCGGTCGAGCAGTCCGAGGCGCTGGGTGCGCTGGAGCGCTATGTGGTCATCAACGCGATCGACCACCACTGGCAGGAACACCTCACCGAGATGGAGGAACTGCGTCGCTCCATCGGCCTGCGCAGCTACGGCCAGAAGGACCCGCTCGTCGAGTACAAGGGCGAGGCGTTCAAGTACTTCGAGGAATTGATGAACAACGTGCGGCTGCAGATCTGCAGCGGCTTGTTCCGCAGTGCCTCCAACCTCGAGTCGTTCGAGAACATGCTCGCCCTGCTCAGCCGCTCGGCCAACGCGGTTGGTCCCGCCGACGCCCCCGCTGCGCCGGCCGCTCCCGCCCCCGCCGCCCCGGCGGAGGCTGCTCCCGCCGAGCAGGAGATCGTCCTTCCCTCCGTTACCATTCGCCGCGAGACCCCCAAGGTCGGTCGCAACGAGCCCTGCCCCTGCGGCAGCGGGAAGAAGTTCAAGTCCTGCCACGGCGCCTGACGGCGCCGGCGGTCAGGGCAACAACCGGGTGATCACCTGGTAGCCGCCGGCCACCGCCATGCACGTGGCGGAAAGCCAGAGGCCTGACCGCCAGAGCGCGCCGGGTCGCAGTTCGTCCGGCGTGTGGCGGTGATGAAGGTAAAGCGCGAGTATCCCGAGAAACGGCAGCATCAGGCCCTGCGCGATCGCGCCGACGAAAACCAGCGTCACGGGCTCGCCCCACAGCAGGAAAATCATCGTCCAGATCACCGGAAACGCGATCGACAGCATGCGGAGCGTGCGTTGGCGGTCCGCCTCGTCGCGGTAGGTCTTCGCCCCGAAAACCTCGAGGGCGTCGGCCACGAGACGTACGTTGGCCGCGGTGGCGCCGAAAACCGTCGAGTATAGCACCGCGGCGGCGCCGATGAGGAAGAACCACAGGCTCCACGCGCCGAACGTCTCGATGTACATCTGCGACAGCGTCGGGATCATGTCGGCGTTGGTCACATCGAGCCCCTTCTTCTTCAGGATCGCGGCGCCGAGCACGTAGAAGGCGAGCGTGGCGCCCGTGTAGATCAGGCAGGAGGTCCACACGTCGGCGTGCAGCACGCGGATCCACCCGCGGGCGCGCTCCCGCCACGCGGACGAGCCGTCCGGCGTCCCGACGCGGCGCGCGTAGCCGCTCTCCAACAGCCAATACGGGTAGTAGATGAGTTCGGAGGCGCCCACCCCGATCACCCCGAACGCCGCGAAGGCCACCGTGAATGAGGGTGGCAGGTTGAAGCTGAAGCCTTCCGCGAGGTTAGCGCCCGTCACGGCGAAGGGTGTGAATTGCAGCGCCGCGACGGCCACCAGAGTGCTGAGCGTGAAAGCAACCACCATCCAGGTGGAGGCGACCTCGATCACCTTGTAACGGCCCAGTACCAAAAGCGCCGCGGTGAACACACCGACCGCGGTCGCAATCACCGGCTTGGACAAGCCCACGCCGGCGAGCGACAGGATGCTCGCGACGCCACCCAGCATCCCCGCGATCTGGAACACGGTCGCGATAAACATCGGCACCCATAGCCAGAGCAGCCACGAACGCCCGCGCAGCCTAGGCCCGGGCATCCGGTCCATCGTCCGTAGCGAGCTGCTTCCCGTCGTCACCGTGTGGCGGCCGATCTCCACTTGGATGAAGACCTTCAGCACACAGGCGGCGATCATGAACCAAAGGAGCGTGAAGCCGGCGCCCGCCCCGAGTTTTGGGGTCACGACCAGCTCACCCGAACCCACGATCGTCGCGGTGATGATCAGCCCGGGGCCGAGCTGACGCAGGATTTCCCCTGGTTTGGTGGGAGCGGGAACGGGGGTGCTTTCGGAGGACATGCGGGGCGGGGTGGGTCACGATGGCTGCATCCGTCCGCGCGGCACAATCCTGTTTCCACCATCGGCCGGCGGATCGGACACTCCGACCGTTTGCGGTTTGCAGTCTGCTGCCGATTACCCAATTCCTCCTCTTTTCGTCCATGAAAAGCACAGCCCTTCAGAATCACACCAAGTACTCCGGCGCGGCTCTGGCCGCGCTGGCCCTCGCGAGCGTCGCGCACGCCGCCCAATCCGCGCCCGCCGCCTCCTCAGGCGGTTGGGCCGCCGTGGGCGGTTCCGTCGGCGGCCTCCTCCTCGGCATCATCCAGCTCGTCGTCGGCCTCAGCCTCGCGGCGTTCTCGATCACCAAGGGGCTCCAGCTCCTGTCGAAGCTCCTCGGGGGAATCGACATCTGGGCTGAGATCAAGAACCGCAACGTCGCCGTGGCGCTGCTTGCCGGTGGTGTGGTCATCTCCTACACCCGCGTGATCTCCGGCGGCATCGACGCCATGACCCGCTCCCTTCTTACCCTCGGCACGGGCGGCGTGCTCAATGGCGTCATCGGCCTCGTCGCCGGCGTCATCAACCTCGCCGTCGCCATCGCCGTCGCCAGCTTCGCCATCACCGTCGTGTTCCGGGTCATGGACAAGCTCACCGTGAACATCGACGAGAAGGACGAATTCAAGGGCGGCAACCCCGCCATCGGCGTCATCTACTGCGGCATCCTGATCGGTGTCTCGAGCCTCGTCTCGGCCGGTGTCACCGGCATCGGCTCCGGCGTCTCGCTGTTCCTCGGCGCGCTGGTTGACGCCCTGCGCGGCTGATTCCGCTTTTGCCCTTCATCCGCGGACGCGCCTGTCGTGTCCGCGGATTTTTTGTGTCCGGTTTTCCCGTTCAACTCCCGGTCGACCAAGCGGTGAGGGTGTCGAGGTCCTTGATCAGGATGCGTGTGCCGACAAGCGCCGGGCTCGCCCAGACCGGGGTTTCCGCGACCTTGTACTTCGCGAGCTCGCGAAGGGTCTCACCGTCGGGTTCCTGGATGGTCATTTCCCCGGTGGTGCTGAGCACCAGCAGCCGGTCGCCGATCCGTGTGACGGAGGCGTTTTCCCCGAGCCGGCCCTCGCTTTTCCAGAGCAGCCGCCCGCTGGAGGCATCGACGGCGAAGAGCGAACCGCGGGATTTGTCGGACATCCCGTAGAGTCGCGCGCCCGCCAGCACGGGTGTGCTCATGTACATCGTGATTTCCCGCGCCTCCCAGGCCGTGGTCGCGGAATTCCCGTTCACTTTCACGGCGAAGGTCGGTTTGCCGACGCCGCCAAAGATCACGAGGTCGCCCATCACTACCGGCGTGACGCTGTTCTGTTCGTAAGGTGTGGTGAAGGGTATCTCCCAAAGCAGCTTTCCATCGGCGGGTGAGAGGCCGACGCACCGCTTCTGGGTCTGCGTGATGAGTTGGCGTACGCCACCGAAGGTCGCGATCACCGGGGAAGAATAGCCTGGGCCATCGCCGTTCCACTTCCATCGGACCGCGCCCGTCGCGACGTCGAACGCCTGCAGGGCACCGCCGTCCTTGCCGCCGACGTGCACGATCATCGTTTCCCCCTCAACGATCGGCGAGGCCGCCGCGCCGAATTCGGGCGAGGTGGGCTTGAATTCATTCGTGAAATCCTCGCGCCAGAGAACGCGGCCCGTGGCCGCATCCCACGCCGAGACGTGGCCGGCGATACCCAGTCCGAAGACGCGTCCGCCCGCGACGGTCGGCGTAGCTTTGGGACCCTTGCCGTGCTTGCGGGCGGCGAAACTGGGCGAGTACGGCACCTCGTGAGACTCTTTCCAAAGCTCCTTGCCATCGGTGAGCGCGAGGCAGCGCATCGTCTCCTGCTCACCCTCCCGGGAAAAAACAAACACGCGGTCACCCGCCACTACCGGGGAAGCGTGGCCCTCGCCGACCTTGATCGACCATTTTTTCGTGAGCGCATCGGATTTCCAGACGACGGGGGCTTGGAACCCCGTGACGATGCCGTCGCGGGCGGGGCCGCGCCATTGCGGCCAGTCAGCGGCCGAAACTGATATGGCGAGGAGACAAAAAAGGGGGAGGGCGTGACGACTCTGCGCGTTCATGAACGTGAACGCTGCTTCAGGCTGCGCCGGGTGCAAGCGGCCGGGGTGACCGCCGCCGCGGTCAGAGCGCGGCGATGACGGCGTCGGCCATCGCCTTGGTGCCCACCGACGGGCGACCGAAGGCGATGTCACCGGTGCGGGTGCCGCCGGTCACGGCCTTCTTCACCGCGGCCTCGATGCGTTTCGCCACGGCGTCGAGGCCGAAGCTGAAGCGGAGCATGAGCGCGACGGAAAGGATCTGCGCACACGGGTTGGCTATACCCTTGCCCGCGATATCGGGCGCGGTGCCGCCCGCTGGCTCGAAAAGCCCGAAGGGCAGTCCGAGGGAATTCTTCCCGGCGCCAAGCGAGGCCGAGGAGAGCATGCCGAGGGATCCGCAGATCACTGCCATCTCGTCGGAAAGGATGTCGCCGAACATGTTTTCGGTTACGAACACGTCGAATTGGTTCGGGTCGCGCGCGAGCTGCATCGCCGCGTTGTCGACGTACATGTGGGAGAGCGCGAGTTCAGGTGCGTGCCGTGCGACGTATTCCGTGACGGTCTTGCGCCAGAGCACGGACGTCTCGAGCACGTTGGCCTTATCCACCGAGCACAGCTTTCCCTTCCGCCCCCGGGCGGTCTCAATCGCCACCTTGAGGATGCGTTCGATCTCCGAGCGGCGGTAGACCATCGTGTCGATCGCCTGCACGTCGCCGTCGGGCAGCGTCGTCGTGGTCTTCGGCTGGCCGAAGTAAACACCGCCGGTGAGCTCGCGGATGCACACGATGTCGATGCCGTCCGGGATGCGCTCGGTCTTGAGCGGCGAGGCGTCGGTGAGCTCGCGGTAGAGCAGGCCGGGCCGGATGTTGGCGAACAGCGTGAAATGCTTCCGCAGCGGCAGCAGGGCGGCGCGCTCCGGCTGCTCCTTCGGGGGCAGCTTTTCCCATTTCGGGCCGCCAACCGAGCCGAAGAGGATCGCGTCGGCCTGCTCGCAAACGCGCAGGGTGGAGTCGGGCAGCGCCTTGCCGTGGTTGTCGATGCCGGCGCCGCCGACATCGGCCAGCGTGTAGTCGAGTTGGAGGTTCTCCTGGCGGGCGACATGGGCCAGCACGCGAAGGGCCTCCTGCATGACTTCGGGTCCGATGTAGTCTCCGGCGAGGACGGCGAATTTAAGGGTCGGCATGGGAAAAAACGGGACGATGGCGACCGCGCCGCGCGGGAGGCAAGAGCGCGTTTGGCCGCGGAGTATCTGGCGCAACCGCGGCCGACTCATTGGGTTTTCGGTGACGTCGCGCCTTGTTCCGCGGAACAACGAAGGGATTGACAGACCACCAGGCCGCCGCGACTTTCCGCGTCCCCTTTTCACGGCGATCGTAGCTCAGTTGGTTAGAGCACAAGATTGTGGATCTTGGGGTCGCGGGTTCAAATCCCGTCGGTCGCCCCATTTTTCCCCAGCGCGACTCCGCTTGCGCCGCGGCTGACGGCACTTCCGGACCGCTCCGCGGGTGAGTAACCACGGATCATCACTGTGGCACACGGATAAGGGAGGGCTTGGTGTAGCCGCGGCCGCCCGCCGCGGACCATGACGAGGTTGAGACGGCCGTCTTCTCCTCCGATTTGTCCTCCGAGGGCCCGGCGAAGGCGGAAGGCCGTCCCGAACGCCCCGGAGTTCACCTCGGATTTTGCGGATGGCGCGGATCAGAAGAATGCTCCCCAAGAACCGCTCCGGGAGGGAGCAACCACGAAGGGACACGAATGGGC
>JAURJO010000014.1 GCA_030832235.1 Verrucomicrobiota bacterium | reverse complement strand
TCTTCTTCGGGAATGCGGACCCTGATTACGCCGAGGCCCGCTACGAGAGCCGCGCCGATCCGCGGCAGGTCGGCGTCACGGTGGCGCGGCGCTTCTGATGCCGTTCGGACCGGCGCTTGCGTGGCCGGAGCGGGGAAGGTTTCCTCGGGCATGATTTCCCTGCACGAAGGCCGCGGCACGCGGCGCAAACGCACCGTCGGACGGGCGTTGACGCTGCTGCTGCAGGTCCAGGGCTGCGAGCCGCGCATCTGGCGGCGGCTGGTGGTGCGGGAGTCGATCTGGCTCTCGCAGCTTCACGATTCGATCCAGCTGGCTTTCGACTGGTTCGACTACCAGACGCACACTTTCACTCTGGGCAGCCGGCGTTACGGGAATCCGGTCGTTTCGGAGGAAAACCCCGTCGAGGACGATCGCGACATCATGCTTTCCGATCTCGGATTGGAGGAGGGTCAGCGCCTCGCGTACCGGTACCATTTCGGTGAGGGATGGGAAGTCGACGTGCTGGTGGAGGCGACCTGTCCCGTGGAGAAGCGTGGACGTTATCCGGTGTGCCTCGCTGGCGAACGAGCGGGCCCGCCGGAGGATTGCGGCGGCATGGTGGCATTCCACGACATGCTTTCCTGTCTGGACGATCCCGCCTCCGAGCTCGGGCGGGAGTGGCGTGAATGGTTGGGGCCCGATTACAAACCGGATGTGTGTGACCCCGTGGCGATCACCGCGGCGCTGCGGCGACTGAAGCAGCGCTGAGCAGGTGCAACCCGGCCGCGGCCGGGCTCAATGGGCCTCACTCAGGCTGGTGAGCGAGTGCCACTCGAAGACCTCCTGCAGCAGCGCGCGCTCGACGCGGGCGACCACGCGCTCGAGGGCGCCCCAGGTTTGGGCGTGGCTGGCCTCCTTTCGCGCGGCTTCCAGGCGGCCGCGCAGCTCCTCGTAGCGGGCGACGCGGCGGTGCAGGTCGTTGACGTGGACGAGGGACATGAACGCCGCCGCGAGCACGGGCAGCAGGATCGGGCCGAAGGCGTAGATCCACGATTGCACCCAGCGCGGGGCGGAAAGTTCCGGCATCAGGCTGTGCGACGCGTACGCGGCCGTGAAACACAGCGCCAGCAGCGAGCAGATGAAGAAGCCGCGGCGCAGCCGCTCCCGTTGCGGGAACGCCCGTCCCTGCTGGCGCGCGAAGTACGAAAGCTGCCCGTCGATGCGTTCCTTGATGTAATGCTCCTTGAAGCTGGCGAACGTGACCGGATGGGCGCGCGCCGCGCGCCGTTGCAGGACGTCGAGCGAGCGGCAGAGCGGCTCGAGCCCCGGCCAGCCGGAATCCCCCGGTATACGCAGCTGGCGCGGCATTCCCCACGTGGCGAGCGTGCTGCGCGAGACTTCCGCCGCCAGCCGGCAGCGCACCCAGTCGTGTTGCTCCCGGCGATGACGCACCAGCGTCGCCAAACCCAGCGCGGCGAGCAGGCAGGAAAGCTTGCCCCAAGGCAGGGCGGCCAGGTGCAGGTCGAACGCGAGTCCCGCCGTCGCCAGCGCGGTGGCGAGCACGTGCAGCCAAATCGTCAGCGCCACCAAGCGCTTGTCATGCGGGGCGTTCGCTGAGGCCGCCCGGTCCGTGCGCGCCTGGAACGCCCGCACCGTCGCCCGCCCGGAATCCTGATCGGCGGTCGGCGCCCCGGCTGCCGGCAGGCGGTTCAGGAAATCGAGGTGCGGGTCCCCCACCTTCAGCCGTTCAAGATTCTCTCGCCGCACGGCGAGGGTCTCCGGATCGATGATCACGATCGGCCGCCCAAGTTCCCGGGCGTAGATCACGATGTCCGCCGTGCCGCCCCGGCCGCGTGCCGGCGCGCCGTCCCAGACCGCGAGAAGCACGTCGCAGTGGTTGACCGTCTCCATTCCGCAATCGAGGTACGCGTCCTCGCGCGGCGCCGCCTCGCTCACCACCCGCACGTGCTCCGCTTCCGTCAGCAGCTGCTCAACATCGCGCCAGGTCTCCGGGGAGAAATCCGTCCGGAAATCCGCCGGCGGCAGGGGCAGCAGCGCCTCCCAGCCGAGTCCGAGCTTCCGTGCGGTGCGGGCGAAAACCAGATCCGCTCCCTCCGCGACCGACGAAAGCGCGATCCAGTCAGCGCCACCCCGGCCGCGCAGCTCGGCGAGGACTTCCCCGATCTTCCGCGCCACTCCCGCGGGGTCGCGCAGTTGGCGGTGGCCGGTGAATCCGACGACGTGGAAGACGGGCAGGGGAAGGGGCTCGGCCATGCGGGCGCGAGTGTGACCGGACCGTCGCTCGGCGTGTCAACCGCGAAGCCCCCCAGCGGGCGGCGGGTTCAGTTCACGCGGTTCCAGACCGATTCTCCGAGCACGGCCGCGCGCGCGATCCGCGCCGAGGTCGTCCGCATCTCGACCATGCCCTCCGGGCTGCAGAACGCCGCGTGGCAGGTGACGATGAGGTTGGGCGTCGCCGCCTCCTCGGCCGTGCGCAGGGGTTCGTCCTCGACCACGTCGAGGCCCGCCCCGCCGAGATGTCCTGCGCGCAGCGCCGCGAAGAGCGGCGCTTTGCGCACAATGTCGCCACGCGCGGTGTTAACGAGAAACGCCCCCGGCCGCATTGCCGCGATCTCACGCTCGCCGATCATCCCCCGCGTCGCGGCCGTGAGCGGGCAGTGGATCGAGATCGTGTCCGACGTCGCCAGCAGTTCCGCGAGGGTTCCGGCCCGTTCGATGCCAAGCGCCTTGTGCGTCCCTGTCGGAACGTGCGGATCGAAAAAGACCACGCGGAAGCCGAACGCCTTCGCGCGCAACGCCGTCGCGGTGCCGATGCGGCCGAGGCCGACGATGCCGAAGGTCTGGGTGTTCAACCGGCGCATGCGGTGCTGCACGGTGATCCGCCAGCCGAGACGCTTCGCCTCGGCGTCGAGCGGGAAGAGTTGCCGGTACAGCGCGAGCGTGAGCGCCAGCGCGTGGTCCGCGACCTCCTCCGTGCCGTAGTCCGGCACGTTGCACACCGGAATCCCGGCCCGCGTCGCCGCGGCGAGATCCACGCTGTCGAAGCCCACGCCGTTGCGCACGATCGCGCGGCAGCGCTTCAATCCCGCGACCACATCCGCCGTCACGAGCGGGCCGTGCCAGAGAATGAGGGCGTCGGCGCCCAGCACCTCCGCCGGGAAGGGATCGTTGAAGCCGAGCCACACGGTGGTGACGTCAGCGACCTCGCCAAGCACGGGCCGCTCGATCGAGGCTTCGTGGTCGGTGAACTTGAATTCACGGGGGCAGACGATCGCGACGGTGGGGCGGGGCATAATAACTTTGACCACCGATTGCACGGATGGCACCGATCCGGAAGCTTCTTCCGCGACACCCGTGAAGTTCTCCGCCCGCCTTTTCATCGCGTCATTTTGTTTCCTTCTCGCCGCCGCGCCCGCGCTCCGGGCCCAGCGCGAGAAGTTGCCGCCGGCCGACCTCGAGGTCGTCGAGAAGACCTGGCCCGGCGCAAAGAAGACGACCACCGGCATCCGGTACGTCATCCTCAAGGAAGGTCAGGGCGACACGCCGAAGCCCGGCGAAAAGGTCAACGTGTTGTACGTCGGCAAGCTGCTCGACGGGACGGTCTTCGACCAGGCGACCGAGGCGGACAAGCCCTTCACCTTCCGCGTGCGCCGCGAGATGGTGATCGAGGGCTGGGAGCAGGTGCTGCAGCTGATGAAGCGCGGCGAAAAACGGCTCGTCATCATCCCGCCGGAGATGGGCTACGGCACCCGCGGCCAGCCGCCCAAGATCGGCCGCAATGCCACGCTGGTTTTCGAGATCGAGTTGCTGAGCTTCAGCAAGGACTGAGTCCGCCCGCTTTTTCCGCCCCATGCCCCGCCTCTCCCGTTCCATCCTCCTCGCCGCCTTCGCCCTGCTGTCGTGGTCGCCCGCCCGGGCCGACGTCGGCGTCGGCGCCAAGCCCCTGCCGGGGGCCGAGATGCTTTTCGACGGCACGCGCGAGATGCTCGACGCCAAGTGGACCTACTGGGAGGGACCGCGCTTCGCCTCCTCGCTGCCCATCAAGTGGCGGATCGTCGAGGACCCCGTCGACAAGGGCACGGCGCTGATGACGTTTGATCCCGCCGCCCCGAAGGGGCGTTACGGAGCCGCCGACATCGTCACGAAGAAGGCCTACCGTGATTTCCGCCTGCACGTGGAGTTCTGCGTGATGAACGAGGGCGGCAACAGCGGGGTCTACCTGCAGAACCGCTACGAGATCCAGATCCAGGATGGCGACGGCACCAAGCATGGCATGGGCGCCGTGATCAACGAGACGCCCTCGCCCTATTATCTCTACAAAGGCGTGCGGCAGTGGAACGCTTACGATATCGTATTCCGCGCCGCCCGGTTCAAGGACGGCAAACTCATCGAGAAGGCTCGGGTCACGATGTTCTTCAACGGCGTGAAGATTCACGCGCACCAGGAAATCCAACAGGTCTGGGGCGGCGCCAATTCCGGAATCGATGGCGGCAACGACGGAGGCAAGGGCATCACCGATGTTCCGGGCGGGCTTAAACTGCAGTGCGAGGGTCACGACGTGCGCTACCGCAATATCTGGATCAAGGAGATGGACCTCGTGCGTTCGAACACCGCGTTCGCGCGGGAGAACTGAGCGCGGCCGGCGCGGGCCCGCGGTTCCGGCGTCCTGAGCCGCGGCAGTCATGATCAAGCCCGCGTCTCCCGTTTTCACGCCGCTGCAGCTCGCGTCGGTACGCGTCGGTCTCGGGATCTGTGCGTTCGCGCGTTTCGGAGACGTCTGGTCGGGAGCCGGCGCCGTGCTGTCCGCCGCCGTGCTACTCGGAATCTATCGCAGGTACGCGGCGGCGGGATTAATCGTCGCGGGGTTAGCCGGCGTGCCGGTGGCGGCTGACGCACCGCTGTTCGCATTGTTCGTCCTGTTCGCTGTTTTGCCGGAGGCGGATATCTTACGTGGGCGCGGTGAGCGACAAGAGGTTGGCGGCGCGTTGGGGTTTCGAGGGTGGCGGATGGGCGTGTGGGGGGTCTTGGCCGGGGGGCATTTGTTTTGGTTGGCCTCGGCTTGGCTGCCGGCGGGTGTGCTTCGACCTGTCCTGCCGGCACCGCTGGCCACCGCGCACCTCGTGTTGCTGGCTTTGCTCGCGATACCGCCGGCGAGCGTTCCGGCGTGGCTCGTGCTCGGCGTCATGACGCTTGGCGAGGCGTTGCTTCTTCACGGAGCGTGGCCCGTGGCACTCGGACTCCTGCTGCTCCAAATCCTCTCTTTGGACGTCCGTTGGCTGCCGGCGCGGGACGATGCGCGTCGACCGGTGCTCCTCTACGACGGCGAATGCGGGCTATGCGCCGCCCTCGTGCGGCGGTTGCTACGGGAGGACGACTCGGGACGGCTGCGCTTTTCCCCGCTGCAGGGACCCGCTGCGCAGGTGTACTTGCGGGCTCGGGGCCTGCCGACCGCGGATTTCGACAGCCTGGTGTTCGTGCCTGATTGGGAGCGGCCGGAGAGTCTTGAGCCGCTGCTTCGCTCCGCCGGCGCGTTCGCAGCGGCCGACGAGCCCGGAGGGATTTGCCGCGTTCTCTCCTGGCTACGGATCCTGCCGCGGACGTGGACCGACGCGGTCTATCGCGGGGTTGCCCGGGTGCGCGGGGTCTTCAATCCGCCGCGCGTTGGAGCGCCGGCCGACGAGCTGGCCTGGGAGAAGCGATTCCTGCGGTAAGCGCGGGAAAGCCGCGAAAAGCACCCGAGCCACGAAACCGAGCCGGGTGGCCCCTATCCAGGTGGAGCCGCAACCAAAGGGTTCTTTCAATTAGCCGATCCTCCGGTCGAAACCGGGTCCCTAATC
>JAURJO010000122.1 GCA_030832235.1 Verrucomicrobiota bacterium | reverse complement strand
TGATGATTCCGCCGAACGTACCCTGGCAGGGCGCCGCGTACGCGTGCTCCCTGGCGGAAATCAGCCAGGCGGCGCTGGCAACGCCGCAGGGGTTGGTGTGCTTGAGGATCGCAGCGGTCCGGCGCCCGAACTCGCCGATCAGATAGGCGGCGGACGTGATATCGAGGATGTTGTTGTACGACAATTCCTTCCCCTGCAGCTGGCTGAAGTGTTCGTGGAAGGTGCCGTAAAGCGCGGCCTTCTGGTGAGGGTTCTCGCCGTAGCGGAGCGCCTGGGCCTTCTTCCAGCTAAACGAAAGCGTCGCCGGAAACCCGCTCAGCGCGTCAAGGTCCGGCCCCGCTGCCTCCGCCTCAAGGTAGCGGGAAATCGCGGCGTCGTAGGCGGCCGTGCGCTGGAAAACCTTGAGCGCGAGCTTCCGCCGCAGACCGGCGAGACGCGCGGGATCGGTCTGCTCGATCGCCATCGCCTCCAAGACCGGCGTGTAGTCGTCGGGGTCGCAGACCACGGTCACGCTCTCGTGGTTCTTGGCGGCGCTGCGCAGCATGGACGGTCCGCCGATGTCGATGTTTTCGATCGCCTCCTCGAACTCGACGCCGGGCTTCGCGACCGTCGCCTCGAACGGGTACAGGTTCACGACCACCAGATCGATGAGGTCGATCGCGTTGGCCCGGGCCGCCGCGAGATGGTCGGCCTTGTCGCGCCGGCAAAGCAGACCGCCATGGATCTTCGGGTGCAGCGTCTTCACGCGTCCCTCCATGATTTCGGGAAACCCGGTATGCCGGCTCACCTCGGTGACGGGCAGACCCTGGTCGGCCAGCAACTTCGCGGTGCCGCCCGTGGAGAGGAGCGTGAAACCGTGGCGCTTGACCAGGCCGGTGGCGAATTCCACCAGACCGCGTTTGTCGGATACGGAGAGAAGGGCGTAGCGAGCCATCGCGGCGATTGAGTTTCACTGCGCGACTGCAGCAAGCGCGAAAGCCCTCCGCGCGCGGCCACATCCGGGGTTGCGCTCGCCGCGCGGTTGTCCTCAGTTCCGCGTCTCCGCATGTCCTCCCCGAACGTCGAGAACGTCGTCATCATCGGCACCGGTTGCGCCGGTCTCACCGCCGCGATCTACACGGCCCGCGCCGGCCTGAATCCGCTGGTCCTCGAGGGTCCCCTGCCCGGCGGCCAGCTCACCACGACCAGCGAGGTGGAGAACTTTCCCGGCTTCCCCCACGGCGTCGACGGCTTCCAGCTTACCCAAAACATGCG
This sequence comes from Verrucomicrobiota bacterium, assembly GCA_030832235.1. Taxonomy (GTDB): domain Bacteria; phylum Verrucomicrobiota; class Verrucomicrobiia; order Opitutales; family Opitutaceae; genus ER46. The sequence continues at coordinate 8,044 of JAURJO010000122.1, read as the reverse complement.
CGAGCAGGCCACGCGCTTCGGCACCCGCTTCGAGCAGGCGCTCGTCGATCGGGTCGACTTCTCGGCGATGCCACGCCGGCTCTTTTGCGGCGACCGCGTGATCGAGGCGAAGACCGTGATCGTCGCCACCGGCGCCTCGCCGCGCATGACAGGAATTCCGGGTGAAAAGGAACTTTACGGCGGCAAGGGCGTGACGACCTGCGCGACGTGCGACGGTGCGTTCTACCGCAAGATGGAGGTCGCGGTGCTCGGCGGCGGCGACAGCGCCGCGGAGGAGGCGCTGTTCCTCACCCGTTTCGCCAGCAAGGTCTATCTCGTCCACCGCCGCGACACCCTGCGCGCCTCGCGCATCATGGCCGACCGCGCCACGTCGCATGAGAAGATCCAGATGGTCTGGGACACGGTGCCCGTCGAGGTACTGGGCGTACCGGAAGGTGCGGTGAAGGGTCTGCGCGTGCGGAATGTTAAGACCAACGCCGAGTCGGTCCTGCCCGTGCGCGGCATCTTCGTCGCGATCGGCCATGTGCCCAACACCGGCCCGTTCGCGCCACCACTGGACGTCGACGCCGGCGGATATTTCAAGCCGCAGCCCGGCTCGCAGGTGCGCACCAATGTTCCGGGCGTCTACGTCGCGGGCGATTGCTCCGACCACGTTTACCGTCAAGCCATCACGGCCGCCGGCATGGGCTGCGCCGCCGCGATCGAGGCGGAACGCTGGCTCGCCGAGCACGGCGGCTGATCCGCCCCGCTCGTACGCCATGGGGCCCGCCCCCGCCTACCTCGCGCGTTTGCGCGAATTGCACCGGGAACTGGGTATTCCCGTTGACTACGCCACGACGCGCCGTCTGCCACTCCACGAGGAGGCTGCGACGGAAAAGTTGGTTGAAATCGGGCGAAACCCCGACGGGCGCGTGCTGGAGTTACTCCCGCCTGCTTGCGCCGCGTGGCGCCGATTGCGGGACGAGGCAGCCAGCGACGGCATCGAGTTGATCGCCGTGTCGGCTTTCCGCTCGGTGGCACGCCAAACCGAGATCATCCGCCGGAAACTCGACGACGGTAAGGCGATCGCCGAAATCCTTCGCTACGTCGCCGCCCCCGGCTTCAGCGAGCACCACACCGGACGCGCGATCGACATCGGTTGTCCGGGCTTCACCGACCTCGAGGAGAACTTCGAGACCACGCCGGCATTCGCGTGGCTGCAGCGCCGGGCCGGCCGCCACGGCTTTTCCCTGAGTTATCCCCGCGGAAGCGAAACGGGCATCGGCTACGAACCATGGCACTGGCTCTGGCGTCCGGAACTGGGAAGCTGAAGTTGCTTCGCCGAAGGTGTTTCGGAACGAAATCATCCGCGGGGAACGCCCGCGGCTACACCGGATGTCTTTCGGCCGGAAAGACCGGACCGACTTACGGACCGAAATGTGTGCGGTGTAGCCGAGGGCGCTCCCCTCGGATCGTCAGAAACTCCTTCCGCCGATTCCCCCTCGCTCCCTCTCGTCCTCTTACCCTACGATGTCACCTCCGAAGCCTTTGGCGAAGGAGGAATCCTCGGCAAAGAAGCGCCCTTCATTCCTCAAAATCCTCCGTGCCCTCGGCCCGGACCTCCGCGGTCTCTGTGTCCTACTCTTGGCGCCTCAACGCCCGTTCACAGCTTGGGCGCGGCCGGTTTGTGGGGCGGCTCCCACGCGAGCGCGCCACGGGTATTCACCTTGCGGCGATAAACTTTGTCGCCGCAGGTCGCATAGATCGTGTCGAACCTGGGACCGCCAAAGCAAAGGTTGGTGATGCGACCGTTGGGCAACGGCAGGATCGCGTTCACCCTACCCGCCTGATCGCAAATCTGGATGCCCAGCCGGGTCGCGACATAAAGTCGGCCGTCGCGGTCGACCTTAATGCCATCCGCGAAGCTCATGTCCTCGTCGTCCGGCTCGTGCAGGTGGAAATAGCGCTGCTTGTGCGCGAGCGTGCCATCGGCGCGGATTTGGTAGCTGTACACCCAATGCGAGCGGTAATCGGCCACATAGAGCAGCGACTGGTCGGGCGAAAGCGCGACGCCATTGGCGAAGCGTAGACCGGAATCGACCACCTCCTTGCGGCCGTCCGGCCGCACCAGCCAGACCCGGCTCGGGTCGTTGGAATTCCCGCCGGGTGGATGCGTGACGTAGATGTTTCCGTTGCGCGCCACCACCAAATCATTTCCGCCGATCCCCTCGGCAACCACCCGCTGCGCACCGCCCGGAGCGATCGCCACCACCTCCTGCTTGCCCGCCGCGGCGGCGAACAGGGTTCCGTCGGGACCGTACGCCTGACCGTTCGCGCGCTCCGTGTTTTCCCGCGACAGAACAGGACGTCCATCGGGACCGATCCGGTAGGCTTTGGAAGCGCGGATATCCGTGAATGTAACCACCCCGTTCGCGTCGGCCGCAGGCCCTTCGGTGAGCTGGTATCCCTCCCCGACCAGCGTCCAATCCTCGCCGGGGATGAGCAGCGCGGAGAGCACCGCGTTCTTGGTGGCGGCCGCGGGGCGCACGGCCTCGGGCCAGCCACGCCACAGCCAGCGCATGGCATCCGGGAACAAAGCGGTGCCGTGTTTTCCATTGTGGCCACCCTCGCCCCAGACGTGACGGACATCATAACCCGAGAACTCGAACGCGCGCTGCATCGTCTGGTTCGCCATCCACCAGTCGCCACCGTAGATGTTGTTGTCGTTGGAACCGTCCTGCAGGAACACGCGGATCGGCTTCGGCTCGTATTTGCGGATCAGCGTCGGGTACCGGTCGCCGCCGCGCAGGCCGACGTAGGTGCCGACGACGCTGAACACCCGCGAGAAGGCGTCCGGGCGTTCCCACGCGACGGTCCAAGCCGCGATCGCGCCGGAACTGGAACCGCCGATGGCCCGATCCGCGGCGCGCGACGAGAGCCGCAGCGGCCGCCCGTCGGAGGCCTTTTGCTTCTCAACGAATGGCAGCAACTCCTCGAGGACGAAGCGCGCGTAGGCGTCGCCCAGACCGTCGTACTCGAAACTGCGGTTGAAACGGTCAAGCGCGGTGGCGGGGTTGGCGGACTTGAGCACCCCGGGAGCGACGAAGACGCCGATGATCACCGGGATGTCGCCGCGGGCGATGAGGTTGTCGAACACGACCGGCGCGTTCCACTGCACCCGGTCCTGGTTGACGTAGACGCACGCGGGACGCGCCGGATCGTACTGGCGGGGCACGTAGACCAGCACCTCGCGCGAAGTGCCGGGGAAGACCCGTGACCCATCGAGCGTGAAACGCAGCGTCTCTCCTTTCGGGACGCCGGCCTGCACGACCGAGTCGGGATGCGGCGGGTAATCATCGGCGGCCGCGGCGCGCAGAATGCTGGACGGAGCTGTGATTAGAAGGCCGAGCGCGAGAAACGCGCGACCCGGTGTAACGGTGGTACGGGGCATGAGGAGAACAGGTAAACGTTTCAACGGACGGCGAAAACCGTCTCGTCGATCAGCATTTTATCCGGGTAGGCGACGCGACCGCGCATCAACACATCGCCGTCGAACATGTCGTGGCGTACGTCCTCCAGACGGATGCCATGCTCGATGCGCTCGGGGCGCATGCCGGTCAGGATCGATCTCGCTTTCTCGTCGGCGAGGATCACCGGCGCGTGATATGCGAAAAGGTAATCAAGTTGCCGCGCGCGGATGAGTTCGCTGATCAGCTGTGCGCCTCCCTCGATGAAGACACCGGGAATGCGCTCCTCCGCGCAACGCCGCCGGAAGTCGGCGATCGGCACCCGCTGGTTGGATGACTCGAAGATCCAGACCTTGATGCCGGCGTCGCGGAGTTTCCGCACATAGCCAAGGCCGCCGTGGGGCGTGGTCACGACAATCGTGCGGTCGCGAAACGCATCCGTGAAGACGTGCGGCGGGTTCTTGTCGACGACCGTGCGGAGCAGACCGTCGAAAACAAAGCGCACCGGACACCACTCCGGCTCGCCGGACAGACGCGCGGTGAGCCGCGGATTGTCCTTCAGCACCGTCATCGCCCCGACCGCGATCGAGGGAAACAACCGCCGCCAGCGATGGACGTCGGCGCGCGACGTCTCGTTGGTGATCCAGCGCGACTCGCCGGTGCGGCAGGCGAGCTTACCGTCGAGCGTGGATGCGACCTTTGCGGCGATGAGCGGGCCGCCGGTGGTGATCCAGTGATTGAAGATGAGGTTGAGGTCGGCGCATTCGCGCTGGATCACGCCGGTGACGACCTCCACCCCGCGCTCGCGCAGAACATCGAAGCCACGGCCGGCGTGGGCGGGATTGGGATCCGTCGCGCCAATGACCACCTTGCTGATACCCGCGGCGAGGATGGAGTCCGTGCATGCTCCGGTGCGTCCCTCGGTGCAACACGGCTCCAGGGTCACGTACAAGATGGCCCCCGGCCGCGGGGCGCGACCTAGCGCCGCCAGCGCCGCTTTTTCCGCGTGCGGCCCGCCGTCGGGCGCGGTCGCGCCCTCGGCGACGATCTCGCCGTTCTCCACAATGACGGCGCCCACCATCGGGTTGGGATGGGTCGTGCCCCAGACGCCGCGCGCGAGCTCCAGAGCCCGCCGCATGAACCAGACGTGCTCGGATTTATCCGCGGACATAGGGATTGCCGCTCCGTTCATCCGCAACCGTGGTCGCCGGACCGTGCCCGGGTAACACCTTCGTCGCGGGCGGCAACGTGTAGATTTGCTCGCGGATCGAACGGAGGAGCAACGCGTGGTCGCCGCCCGGAAAATCCGTGCGCCCGATGCTGCCGCGAAACAAAGCGTCGCCGACGAAAGCCGCGGCGAGCGCAGGAAAATAGAACGAGACGTTTCCCGGGCAATGCCCCGGCACGTGGCGGATCTCCGCAGAAAGTCCGAGCACCTCGCGCATTTCCCCGGGCACGACCCAATGGTCGACGCGCACGCTCTCGAGATTCAGCCGCTCGCCCATGAAGCGCTCCATGATTTCGGGCGTCTCGATCAACGGCCGGTCATCGGCGTGGGCCAGGACCTTGGCGCCGGTCGCGCGCACGATTTCCGCGGCACCCTGCATATGGTCCCAATGGCCGTGCGTGATCCACAACTCGACCAACTTGCAACCGCGCTCCGCGAGCAGCGGCTTCACCTCGGCCCAGACTTCCCCGGGAGCGTCGATCAGCAGCGCCTCGCCGCGCTCGGGTGCGCTCAGCAGGTATGCGTTGGTGTCGATCGGGCCCGCGGGAATGACGTCAAGCTGCACGCCGCCAATTCAACCCGCCGCGGCCGGCGCGCAATCCCGCAGTGGAGGCGGCGGGACGCGGCTCAGGCGAGACCGAGCTTCTTCAGCACCTCGGGCGGCGGCCCCTCGAACTTCTCGAGGGCCACATTTCCGACGTAGCCGATATCCTTCATCCCCGCCGGAGTCGTGTAGTAGCCGCTCGCGCAGAGATCGCGGAAACGCGCGAAGAAGCGCGCGGCCTGCCTTAACTCCGGCTTGGCGTCCGGCAGATGGCAGATGTCGTCGCAGATCGCGTTGCGCTGGCGCAGCACGAGGCTCGCGAAGTCGTTTTGAAACCGCCGCTGGGACTCGGCCTCCAGCCACGCGAGCCCCTCGCTGATCAGCTTCCGGTCGCGGTCATGGTTCGGGTAAGGCGCGCTTACCCATTCGTCGATGAATTCGGGGACCTTCACGCTGGACGCGGACGGCCCCTTGTCGTCGGCCGGAATGATGGTATCGCACAGCACCGCGGCGGTCGCCTTCTCCGCGGCGGTGAAGGTCAGCGGCCAGCAGTCGCCGGCGGCGTACTTCTTCAGCAGGTCGGGATCGGTGCCGTAGCCCTTGACGGGCGCGGCGGGAGCGGCGGCCCACGAGAACTGGCTGCCGGCGGCGGTGGCGGCCGAGGCGGCCATCACCCACTTGATCATCGTGCGGCGGTCCATGGCGTCGGAAACAGGATTCATCTCAAAGCTCTCCTTTCTTGAGGCCGGCGAGCAGGTAGTCACTGGCGCGCCACGCGAGCGCCATGATGGTGAGCGTGGGGTTCTTGTCCGCGTTGGAGCAGAACGGGGCGCCGTCGGTGAGGAAGAGGTTCTTCACATCCCAGGTCTGGCACCATTGGTTGGTCACGGACTTGCGCGGGTCGCTGCCCATGATCGCCCCGCCCACCTCGTGGATGATCTTGCCACCGGGCTCGATGGCCTTGGCCCCGTCGGCCTGCGGCTGCGAACGCGGCTTGCCGCCCATCGCGGTGATCCAGTCGGCAAACGTTCGCTGCATGTGCGCGGCCTGCCGCGTCTCGTGCTCGGACCACTTCCAATGGAAACGGAGGACCGGGATGCCCCACTTGTCCTTCACCACAGGATCTAAGTCACAGAACGATTCCTCGTTGGGGATCATCTCCCCGCGGCCCGCGAACCACATGAACGAGCCGTAGTATCGCCGAGCATCCTCCTTGAACTTACGACCGTAACTACCGCGCGTGATGTTTTCCATCCCCGCGCCGGTGCCGTAGCCGGGCATCTGCCGGCCGCCGCCGAACTCGATGTGGTAACCGCGCGCGAAACCCAGCTTCCCGGCGAGCTGCTCCTTGTAGAGCCACCACGGCACATAGGCGTGGTTGCCGCCGGCGCCGTCCTCGTTGTGCAGCGGCAGGCTTTCCATCGCCGGGATCTGCCCCCCGAGCGAGGCACCGACGGTGTCCATGATGTACTTGCCCACCAAGCCGGACGAATTGGCCAGCCCCTGCGGGAAACGGGCCGACTTCGAGTTGAGCAGAATGCGGACTGTCTCGCCCGAGCTCGCGGCGAGCACCACGACCTTGCCCTTGACCGTCCGCTCCTTACCCGTGCGGCGGTCGATGAATACCACGCCGGTCGCGCGGCCGTCGGGCCCGACCGTGACCTCGCGCACCATCGCGTCGCTGATCAGGTCGAGGTTGCCCGAGGCGAGCGCCGGCGGGAGGTGCACCGTGGTCGACTGGTAGTTGGCCTTGATCGAGCAGCCGCGGCCGCACGGCGTGGCCCAGAAGCAGGCCTGCCGGGCGCGCATCGCATCCGCAAGAAGGCGCTGCGCTCGGGGGTTGCCCGGATGGATCTTCGCCGGAAGCACATCGGGGTCCTGCTTCTGCGTGAGCACGGCGCGGTGGATCGGCACCACGGGCAGGCCGAGTTTCTTGCCGTGGTGCTGACCGAAACGCTCCGCGGCGCGAAAGGCGGGCGGGGGCTGCAGGCAGCCGGCGGGGGAATCGGGCGTGTTCTCCAGGCCGCGGTTGTCGCCGTAGACGCCGATCAGCATCTCGACCTTGTCGTAGTAAGGCGCGACGTCCTCGTAATTCAACGGCCAGTCGAAGCCCAGACCATCTCGGGAACGCGGCTTGAAATCATACTGGCCGTTGCGGAGTGAGATGCGGCCCCAATGATTCGTACGGCCGCCGAGCATGCGGGCACGCCACCACCAAAACTGCCGCTCCGGCTCGGACGACGCGCTGGTATAGGGCTCGCCGGGAACCTGCCAGCCGCCGTCGATCGTCGCGTCGTGGAAACCGAAGGGCTTGTCGGGCGTGCTCGTGCCACGGAGTGGAGCGTCGCCGTTAGTCTGAAACATCGGCGTCTCCTTCACGGGGTCGTAGTTTCGGCCGGCCTCGAGCATCAGCACCTTGGCGCCCTCGAGCGCGCAAGTGTAGGCGGTCTGGCCGCCGGCGGCGCCGGAACCGACCACGATGACATCGTACTGGGCCTGGGCCTTGTCCGGATCAATCAGGGGCATGGTTTGAAAACGGGGTTGCGCGGATGAGAAGCCGCACGGCAGCGAAAGCAAACCGCGTTTTGCAGTCTGGCGGAAGACGGGGCGCGCGTCGGATTTGATTGGCGCCCCCAACTCCACGCATCGGGTGGGTCAAGGTACCTCGTAAACCTCGACCACCACCTGGCCCGCGCTGCTGCCACCCGTGGCCTGCGCGGTGTAGTTTCCGGGCGCGAGCGTGATCAGCAGGATCGCGTCGGTGGTCGTCGGACCGCGCGGCGCAAACGCACCCACGCCTGTTCCCACCGCGGCGAGCTGCGGGTC
>JAURJO010000121.1 GCA_030832235.1 Verrucomicrobiota bacterium | reverse complement strand
GAGTCGAAGATCGCCGACCGCTCCTCCTTCGCCACCACGGTCGACTACCGGCTCGGGGCGGCGACGCGCCTGTCGTTCTCCTTTCAATACGGGACCTTCCACACGAACTTCAACCAGCGCTCGCTCACCTTCATCGTGAACCGGGTGCTGCCGGGCGACTTCTCGCCGTCCTTCACCCGCGGCTTCGCCGGCGCCGGCGAGGTGCGGATCTCGAACGGCGGCAACCACCGCTACAGCCGCACCACCATGCCGACGCTCTCCTTCCGTCACGACGGGCCCGTCTGGCGGGCCGAGGCGGGCCTCGGCGTTTCGGAGGCGCAGAACCGCTTCCGCAACATCGACCAGGACCGCTTCGCCTCGACCCTCGCGCGCCGCACCGGCGTCACGGTCTCATTCGACGACATCTTCTACCTGCGCCCGAACCGCATCACGGTGACCGACGGCGCGACCGGCCGACCCGTCGATCCCTACGACATCAACACCTACGCGCTCAGCACCGCCGGCGCCTCGCCGCAGACCTCGCGCAACGTCCAGCAGACCGCGTTCGCGAACGTCCGCCGCTCCTTCGGCGGCGCGGTGCCTCTCACCCTCAAGGCCGGCCTCGACGCTCGACGGTCGCGGAGCGACAACCGCACCACCGCGTACTCGTACAACTTCGTCGGCGCCGACGGCCGCGCCAGCACCGCGCCCGCCGGCGGAGACGACGGCGCGGGCGCGGTGTACGACCCGCATTTCTTCCAGCGCGCCGGCCTCTTCGGCGTCCCGCGCGTGCAGTGGGTGAGCAACGAGGCGACGCTCGACCTCCTCCGCACCAAGCCCGCGTACTTCACCGGCGATGACAATACCGTCTACCGCTCCGGCATCAATAGCTCGAAGCTTTCACTCGAGACCGTCTCCTCCGCTTACCTGCGCGGCGACCTCGCCCTGCTCGACCGCCGCCTGAAGCTCACCGGCGGCGTGCGCGCCGAGCAGACCAACATCGACGCCCGCGGGCCGCTCAACGACCCGACGCGCAATTACCAGCGCGACGCCGCCGGTAAGGTCATTCTAGGCGCCAATGGTCGTCCTGTGGCGATCGCCTCCGACCCGCTCGCCATCGCGCGCCTCACGCTGATCGACCGCGGAGCCCGCGTGGAGAAGGAATATCTGCGCTGGTTCCCCAGCATCAACGCGAGCTACGACCTCCGGGAGAATCTCATCGCCCGCGCCTCGTGGTACACCTCGGTCGGCCGGCCCAACTTTAACCAGTACTCGGGCGGAGTCACCCTGCCCGACGTCGAGGCGCCGCCGAGTTCCTCCAACCGCATCTCCGTCAACAACGCGGGCATCAAGCCGTGGAGCGCGCGCACTACCAAGGTGAGCCTCGAGCACTATTTCGAGCGCGTCGGCCTGCTTTCGGTCGGGGCCTTTCGGCGCGACTTCGCGAATTTCTTCGGGTCGACGGTGTTTGACGCGACACCGGAGTTCCTCGCCCTGTACAGCCTCGATCCGGTCCAATACGACCGCTTCGAGGTTTCCACCCAATACAACCTCACGAGCCGCGTGCGTTCAGAGGGTTTCGACGTGAACTACCGGCAGGCCCTCACATTCCTCCCGCGTTGGGCGCGCGGCGTACAGGTCTTCGCCAACGGCAGTTCGCAGCGGATGGTCGGCGCCGCCGCCGGTAACTTCACCGGGTATTACCCCAAGAGCGGCAATTGGGGCGTGAGCGTGAGCCGTGAGACGTGGAACGCGCGTCTCAACTGGAATTACCTCGGCCGCCAGCGCCGCGGTGCCGTGACCGGACGCAGCATCGAGCCCAACACCTACACGTGGGGCCAGAAGCGCTCCTACATCGATCTCACCGGAGAGTATTCCTTCCGCCGCAACTTCTCCGTCTTCGCCAATCTCCGCAACGTGAACGACCCGACCGACGACGTCGAGATCGCCGGACCGAACACCCCGCCGGTCGCCCAATTCCGCCAGCGCGCCGAGTTTGGCTCGCTTTGGACCTTTGGTATCAAGGGCACGTTCTGAGCCGGACGGCAGTCGGAGCCGAACAACCACGGATGGCCACGGATCAACACGGATTCAGAGCCGGGACCGATCCAGGAATCAGGAACGCCCGTTCATCATCCGCTCCATCTGCGAAATCCGCGGTGAAAGGTCCGAGGGCTTCGGAACCGCCTTTGACCATCATGGGCCCGGTATGGCCCGCGGCGGGTGGCCGCGGCTACACTAATCAAATCTTATCCGCGTCCATCTGTGTTTATCCTTGGTTGAACCCTCGCGAAGCTGTCCGGCAACACCTTGTCGCGCCGGGTCGATCCGTAGTCGGCCTTCGCCTCCTCGCGCTCGCGCTCATCGCTTTCACCGGCGTCACGTTTTCCCGAGGCGGCGAGGCTGCCATGGAAAAGAAGCTCCCGCTGCCCGGTGAGGTTTGGCGGATCGACGGCCGCACCGCATTCCTGATCCCCGCCGCGGAGCCTCCAGCCGCGGGCCGGCCCAAGCCGTGGGTCTGGTATGCGCCGACGCTACCGCCCTACCCCGG
>JAURJO010000120.1 GCA_030832235.1 Verrucomicrobiota bacterium | reverse complement strand
GGACCAAGGGGACGGAGGGTATTGAGTGGCGGTTGGTCGCCGGTCTTTTAGTCCCTTGGACCCTCGGTCATTTGTCATCCGCCGTAGGGGGAGCGGGCCTTGGGTTTCAGGTCGGCGGGGAGGCCGTCGACGTGGCCGCGGATCAGTTCGAGACGCTGTTTCACGTAGGCCCCAAGGGCGAGTACGTCGGCGCCGACGTTGAAGACCTGCGTGCCCTCGGCGACGAGGTCGCTGAACGGCTGGAAGATGCCCGAGGACATGATGAACTTCCCGTGGCGCCGGGCGGCGGCGGCGACGCGCTTCCGGGCCGCGACCACCTCGGGGTCGTCGATTTGCCCGACCTTGCCGATGCGATGACTGAAATCACCGGGGCCGAACATCAGGCCGTTGTAGCCGGGCACGGCCGCGATAGCCTCGACGTTGGCGAGCGCTTCGGGCGACTCGATCTGCATCACAACGACCCGCTCCTCGTTGGTGTGCCGGGTGTAGTCCGTGATCGGGATCAGGCAGTACTTGCCATCGGTGTTGCCGCCGTCGAGCGGGCGTTTGCCCACCGGGTGGCAGCGCACCCAATCGACGATCTGGCGGGCCTCGTCGGCCGAGCCGACGTGCGGGACGATGATACCGGTGGCGTCGGCCTCGAACGGCCGGATGTAGTCGCTGTACGATCCCTTGGTGATGCGCACCAGCGAGTCCATGTCGTGCAGGCGGGCGGCGCGTATCTGGTGCTCGAGGTTAGTCCAGTCGTTGGGGACGTGTTCGTTGCAGATCCACACGGCGTCGCAGCCGCAGAGACCCGCGATCTCGATGACGCGCGGGTCGTTGAGGTTGGCCTTGAACGAGGTGACGAGCTGGCCCTCGCGCACGAGGGAAAGCAGGCGGCTGCGGCGGAGTTTCATGGGGAAAGGGAGTTGAGGATTTCGGCCACGCCCACGCGGCGCGAGCCTTCGTTGCGGCTGCGGATGCCGGCTACCAAGACGGACATCAGCTCGATCGTCTCGCTGAAGGCGTAGGTGGGACGGCCGCCACGGGCGAAGGCGATGAACTCGAGCAATTGTCCGCGAAAAGCGGTGTAGGTGTCGGCGAGGCGCAGCGTGACCTGGCCGCCGGTGCCGCAAAGGTGCAGGGTGCCGAAGGTGGCGCCGCCGTCAGCGATGACCGGAAGCGTGATCTGCACGCCCGAGCGATGCGTTAGGTGGGCGATCTCGACCCCGGCCGCGGGTGACTCCAACCGTACCGAATCGAAACCCATCCCGAGCAGACGTGCGATGGGCTCCAGCAGGTGGATGCCGTAGCGTTCCCAGGTCTTGGTGCTGACGCCCGAGATCCACCGCAGCTCCCCGAGCGCGGCGCGTCCGGCGCCCTCGATGTACGGCTCGATCTCCGGCGCGTAGCGCAGCCCGCTCGAGGACAGGATGCGCGCGCCGGCCTTCTCCCAATTCGCGAAGGTGCGCAGGTCGTCGACCGTCAGCGCCAGCGGTTTGTCGACGAAGACCGGCAGCCCGGCCTCCACGAAAGGCCGCGCGCGGCGCACGTGGTCGTAGCCGTCGTCGGTCGCGATGAGCACGGCGTCGACCTCGTCGATCACGTCCTCGGGGTGGGTGACGACGTTGGGGATGAGCGCCGCCGCCGCGACGGCCGGAGCGTCGGCCGGATTGTCGGTCCAGAGATGGGTGACGTGCGCCCCGGGAATACGCACGGTGCCCGCGGGCTGCGCGCTCAGGTAGCGCGGGATGACCGGGTAGGGGCAGGCGGCCATCGCCACCGGATCGAAGCCGTTGACGATGGCGGACCACGAGTAGGGATGCCCGTTGCCGGGGATCATCCCGAGCATGGCGAGGCGCAGCGGCGAAGACATGGGATAGCGGGGAGTTTCTCGGGAACGCGTTCAGCGTCACCACGGAAACGCGGAGGCACGGGGAGTGCGGGGCGGAAAGCAACCTCCCTCATGAATCTTCCGGCACGGCGCCGTCGAAACCTAGTTTGAAAGTCGCTTCGGTTGCGGCAGGGCCGCGCCGGGGGCGCTCACGGTATTTCAGAAAAAATCTAGCAACGCGCGCACCCCCGTGGTCGTCTGTCGCGGGGTCGCGGGCCGTCCCGCGTGTCCCGCTTTTAACCCATGGCACCCACGTCCCCGGCGAAACGCCCCTGGATTCTCTACACCGTCACGCTGCTGCTCTTCGGCGGCGCCGTGTGGTATTTCGGTTTCCGCACCGAGCCGCCCAAGTCCAACGGCAACCCGTTTCGCTCCCGCAGCGGCAAGCAGGCGACGCCCGTGCGGGCCTTGCCGGCGGAGAAGACCTCGCTGCCGGTCCATCTCCGCGCCATCGGGACGGTCACGGCGCATAACACCGTCACCGTGCGCAGCCGCGTCGAGGGCCCGCTCCTTCGTCTGCTCTTCACCGAGGGCCAGATGGTGAAGGAGGGCGAGCTCCTCGCGGAGGTCGACCCCGTTCCCTACCAGATCCGTCTTGCCCAGATGGAGGCGCGCGAGCGCCAGAACACCGCCCAGCTCCAGACCGCGCGAGCCGACCTCGAGCGTTTTCGCCTGCTCCACGCCCAGACGTTGCTCACCCAGCAGCAGCTCGAGGCGCAACAGGCCCTCGTGGCGGAGCGCGAGGCGCTGCTCGCCGCCGACCGCTCCCAAGTCGACGACGCCCGCCGCCAGCTCGCCTACACCCGGATCGAGGCCCCGATCGCGGGCCGCCTTGGTCTCCGCCAGATGGATCCCGGCAACCTCATCCGCCCCGGTGACGCCGGCGGCCTCGTCGTCATCACCCAGACACGGCCGATCTCCGTCGTGTTCACCGTGCCCGAGGTCGACCTGCAGAAAGTCCTCGAGCCCCTGCGGGCGGGCCGGGCTTTGCCGGTCGAGGCCTGGGACCGCACCGAAAACGTGATCCTCGCCGCCGGTGAGCTCCGCACGGTCGACAACCAGATCGATCTGGCCACCGGCACCCTGCGCCTGAAGGCCGAGTTCCCCAACAACGACGAGAAGTTGTTCCCGAATCAGTTTGTTAACGTCCGCCTGCGCGTGCGCACGTTGGTCGACGCCGTCGTGATCCCGGCCGCCTGCGTGCAGTACGGTTCGCGCGGTACTTACGTCTACATCGTCAATGCCGAGAACCAGGCCAAGGTGCGCGACGTCGTGCTCGGGCCGGTCGACGGCGAGCGCCAGTCGATCGCCAGCGGCCTCACCGCCGGGGAGCAGGTTGTCCTCGAAGGCATCGACCGCCTGCGCGACGGTCGTGCGGTCACCTTGGTCGGGGCCGACGGCACGGCGCCTCCCGCCATGCCGGGCGGCAAGGGCGGCGAGAAGGGCGCGGGCGGCAAGGGTGGTGGCAAGGGCGATAAATCCGAGAAGGGCGAAAAAGGGGAGAAGGGCCGCGGCAAGAAGAAGGAGCAATGAGCCCCTCCCGTCCGTTTATCCTGCGGCCGGTGGCGACCAGCCTGTTGATGGTCGCCCTCATGCTGTCGGGCATCATCGCCTACCGGCTTCTGCCGGTCTCCGCGCTGCCGCAGGTCGATTTCCCGACGATCCAGATCTTCACGTTCTACCCGGGCGCGAGCCCGGCTGTCACCGCGAGTGCGATCACCGCGCCGCTGGAACGGCGCCTTGGCCAGATCCCGGGTGTCAACCAGATGTCGTCCACGAGCTCGGGCGGCGCCTCGGTCATCACGCTGCAGTTTTCGCTCCAGGTCTCCCTCGGCGTCGCCGAACAGGAGGTGCAGGCCGCGATCAACGCGGCCTCCAACCTGCTCCCCAACGACCTCCCGACGCCGCCGGTGTACCGCAAGGTCAACCCGGCCGACACTCCGATTCTCACGCTTGCGGTCACCTCCGCCAGCCTGCCGTTGCCGCAAGTGCACGATCTGGTCGACACCCGCGTTGCCCAGAAACTCGCGCAGATCCCCGGCGTCGGCATGGTGAGTCTCGCCGGCGGTCAGCGCCCCGCCGTGCGCGTGCAGATCAACCCGGGCGAGCTCGCCCAGCGCGGCCTTAACCTTTCCGACGTCCGCGCCGCGATCGCCTCGGCCAGCGCCAACCAGCCCAAGGGCAGTTTCGACGGCCCGGTGCGCACGATCCTCATGGATGCGAACGACCAGATGCGGTCGGTCGAGGAGTTCCGGAACCTGATCATTTCCTGGCGCGGCGGCGCGCCGCTGCGGCTGGGCGATGTCGCGCGGGTGGAGAACGCCGCCGAGGACCGGCGTCTCGCGGCGTGGGCCGACCAGTTGCCCGCCGTGCTCATCAACGTGCAGCGTCAACCCGGCGCGAATGTGATCGAGGTCGTCGACCGCGTGCAGGCGCTGCTGCCGCAGCTCTCCGCCAACCTGCCCGCGGCGGTGGAGATGAAGGTTCTCACCGACCGCACCCAGAGCATCCGCTCCTCCGTGCGCTCGGTGCAGCATGAGCTCGTGTTCGCCGTGCTGCTGGTGGTGCTGGTCACGTTCATCTTTTTGCGGAACGTCGCCGCGACGATCATCCCCAGCATCGCGGTGCCGCTGTCGCTCATCGGCACGTTCGGCGTGATGCACCTCGCGGGATTCTCGCTCAACATCCTCACCCTGATGGCGCTGACGATCGCGACCGGCTTCGTGGTCGATGACGCCATCGTGATGCTGGAAAACATCGCGCGCTACCGTGAGCAGGGGGAGCCGCCGATGCAGGCCGCCCTGAAGGGCGCCGCCCAGATCGGCTTCACGCTCGTCTCGCTCACGATCTCGCTCATCGCGGTGCTCATTCCGCTGCTCTTCATGGGCGATGTCGTCGGGCGGCTTTTCCACGAGTTCGCCATCACCCTCGCGGTCTCGATCCTCATCTCGCTCGTTGTCTCCCTTACGCTCACGCCGATGATGTGCGCGCGCATGCTGCCGGAGAACGCCGGGCACCACGATGCGGCGGGCGCCCCGGGATTTCTCGATCGAGTGATCGAGCGCTACGGCGTCTGGCTCGACTGGGTGTTGGAGCGCCAGCGGATGACGCTCGGCGTCACGGTCGGCACGCTCCTGCTCACCGCCCTCCTTTGGGCCGGCCTGCCGAAGGGGTTCTTCCCCGTGCAGGATAATGCCGCGCTTCAGGGGGTCACCGAGGCGCCGCAGTCGGTTTCCTTCGCTTCCATGTCGGAGCGCCAGCAGGCGCTCGCGGCGCGGATCCTCGAGGATCCGGCGGTGTTAAGCCTTTCCTCCTTTATCGGGGTCGACGGTACCAACAGCACGCTCAACAGCGGTCGCATGCTCATCAACCTGAAGCCCCACGGCGAGCGGCGGGAAACCGCCAAACAGGTCATTGACCGCCTGCGCGACTCGACGCGCTCGGTCGGTGGCATCGCCCTCTATCTCCAGCCGGTGCAGGAACTCACCATCGAGGATCGGGTGAGCCGCACCCAGTTCCAGTTCACGCTGACCTGTCCCGACGAGAAGCTGCTTGAGGAGTGGACGCCGCGGCTTGTTTCCCGTCTGCAGGAGCTGCCGCAATTGTCCGACGTAGCGAGCGACCTGCAGTCCGAGGGGCTCCAGGCCTACGTCGAGATCGACCGCGACGCCGCCAGCCGGCTGGGCGTGACCGTGGCTGACATCGATGACTCACTCTATAGCGCGTTCGGACAACGGCAGGTCTCGACCTTGTTCACGCACACCAGCCAGTACCGCGTGGTACTGGAGGTTGATCCGCGATTCACGACCGGACCTGGGGTGCTGGGTGGCATCTTCGTGCGGACGCGTTCCGGGCGGCCGGTGCCGTTGGCGAGCGTCGCCCGCGTGACCGAGCGCCCCACCTCGCTGCTGATCAACCACGTCGGGCAATTCCCGGCGGTGACGATCTCCTTCAACTTGGGAGAAAAATCCTCACTCGGCGATGCGGTGAAGGCGATCGAGGCGGCGGCGGTGAGCGAAGAACTTCCGGAGGCGATTGAGATGAAGTTCCAAGGCGCCGCTCAGGCTTTCCGGAACTCCCTCTCGAGCACGTTGCTGCTGGTCCTCGCCGCGATTGTTACCATGTATATCGTGCTGGGGGTTTTGTACGAGAGCAGCATCCACCCGATCACGATCCTCTCGACGCTGCCTTCCGCGACGGTTGGCGCGCTGCTCGCGCTCTGGGTTACGGGCCGGCCCCTCGACATGATCGCGATCATCGGGATCATCCTCCTGATCGGCCTCGTGAAGAAGAATGGCATCATGATGGTCGACTTCGCGCTGGAGGCTTCGCGCCGGGAGGGGCTTTCCCCGCGGGAGGCGATCCGGCAGGCCGCGCTGCTGCGCTTCCGGCCGATCCTTATGACCACGCTGGCCGCCCTGTTCGGCGCGTTGCCGCTGATGTTCTCATCGGGGTCCGGCGCCGAGTTGCGGCAGCCGCTCGGCATCGTGATGGTGGGCGGTCTCCTCGCCAGCCAGGTGCTCACGCTCTTCACCACCCCGGTCGTGTATCTCTTCTTTGATCGCGTTGCCTCGCGGGCGCGCGCCCGCCGCCGGGTCGCGTCCGGTGCGGCGGCGCCGGAGGCCGCCCGGGCATGAACCTTTCGCGGCCTTTCGTCCGCCGGCCGGTCGCCAGCAGCCTTGTGGCGGTGGGGCTCGTGCTGGTTGGTGCGCTCGCGTACGGCTTGCTGCCGGTTTCACCGCTCCCGCAGGTCGACTTTCCGACGATCCGCGTCAGCGCGTCACTGCCGGGCGCCAGCCCGGAGACCATGGCCGCCAATGTCGCCGCGCCGCTCGAGCGCGCGCTGGGCAGCATCGCCGGGGTCGCGGGCATATATTCCGACAGCCGACAGGGCGCGACGAGTATCACCCTGGAGTTTTCCCTCGACCGGAAGATCGACGAGGCCGCGCGCGATGTGCAGGCGGCGATCAACGCCGCGCGCGGCGAACTGCCCGCCGGCATGCCGGGCAACCCGACTTTCCGGAAATCCAATCCCGCCCAGGCGCCTATCATGGCCCTCGCGCTTAGCTCGCCGAACATGGCGCCGGGCAAGCTCTACGATTTCGCGGTCACGATCCTCGCCCAGAAGATCGCGCAGATCAACGGGGTGGGAGAGGTCTCCGCCGGCGGCAGTTCCTTGCCGGCGGTGCGCGTCCAGCTGAACCCGCACGCGCTCTCGCATTACGGTATCGCCCTCGACGAGGTGCGGCGCGCCATCTCCAGCACCAATTCCCTGCGGCCGCGCGGCGTGATCGGCGACGGCGACCGCTCATGGGAGGTGCACATCAGCAGCCAGCTCCGCCGCGCCGAGGAATACCTCGGGCTCGTGATCCGTTACCGCGACGGCTCGCCCGTCCGTCTGGGCGATGTCGCGACGGTCACCGATTCCGTCGAGGACCGCCACAGCGTCGGTTTCCACAACGACCGGCCCGCCGTGCTGCTCAACATCAGCCGCCAGCCGGGTGCCAACATCATCGAGACCATCGACGCCATCAACGCGCAGCTTCCGGCCCTGCGAGCCCTGCTGCCCGCCGACGCCGATCTCGCGGTGGTCATGGACCGCTCGCCCGGCATCCGCGCCACGCTGCGCGAATCGCAGCGCACGCTCTTCATCGCGGCGGGCCTCGTGATGCTCGTGGTCTTCCTCTTCCTTGGCAACGCCCGCGCCGCGCTCATCCCGTGCCTCGCGATCCCGGTCTCGGTCATCGGCTCGTTTGGGGTCATGTACCTCTACGGCTTCTCGCTCAACAACCTCTCGCTGATGGCGCTGATCGTCGCGGCGGGACTGGTGGTCGACGACGCCATCGTGGTGCTCGAGAACATCACCCGTCACATCGAGCGCGGGCTCTCGCCCTACCGCGCCGCCATCCGCGGCTCGGGCGAGGTCGGCTTCACGCTGCTGGCCATGACGCTCGCGCTCGTCGCGGTGTTCGTCTCCATCCTCTTCATGGGTGGCCTGGTCGAGAAACTCTTCCGCGAGTTCTCCATCACCCTTGCCGCCGCGATGCTCGTCTCGCTCGCGGTCTCGCTCACGCTCACGCCCGCGCTCTGCAGCCGCTGGCTGCGGCGTCGCGACACTGCCGCCGAGAGCCCGCTGAGCCGCGCCACCGATCGCGTCTTCGGCCGCGTGCGCGAGGCATACTCGCGTTCCCTGGGCTGGGTGCTGCGCAACGCCGCGCTCACCCTCATCATCCTGCTTGGGACGATCGCCGTGACCGTCTCCCTCTACGTCCGCATCCCGAAGGGCTTCCTGCCCGCGCAGGACACCGGCACGTTGTTCGGCTTTGCGCGAGGCGATGACGCTTTCTCCTTCGAGATGATGCGGCCGAAGATCGAGGTCTTCCGGAAGCACATCCTCGCCGATCCCGCGGTGCAGGACGTCATCGGCT
>JAURJO010000119.1 GCA_030832235.1 Verrucomicrobiota bacterium | reverse complement strand
CGCCGCCACGGCCTGCCGCGCAGCGCCGTGATGGTGAACGTCTCGCATACCCACTGCTCGCCGCAGCTCGCGGGCAACCTCAACGGCATTCAGGTGCTGCCGCCCGACGGCCTCGCCAAGTCGATCGCCTACACCCGCGACTTGGAGCAACGCATGATCCGCGCGGCCGACGCCGCCCTCGCCGCGCTGGCCCCGGCGCGCATCGCCTGGGGCGCGGATGAGGCCCACTTCGGTTTCAACCGCCGCGAGAACCCCGAGAAGGACGTCGTCGCCCTGCGCGCCGCAGGGAAACTCAAGGGCCCCTTCGACCCCCGCGTGCCGATCCTCGCCGTGCGCGGCGCGGACGGAGCCCTGCGCGCGCTGCTCGTCTCGTACGCCTGCCACAACACCACCCTCGGCATTTTCAAGTGGCACGGCGACTACGCCGGCAGCGCCATGGTGGAGCTGGAACGCCGGCACCCCGGCGCAAACGTGCTGTTCACGATCGGCTGCGGCGCGGATATCAATCCCGGCCCGCGCCGCGAGGAGAAGTTCGCCGAGGAGCACGGCCGCGCCCTGGCCGACGCCGCCGACCGCGCGCTCACGCGCTCCCTCACGCCGGTGGAGGGCGGATTTTCCTCGGCGCTGGAGGACATCACGCTGAACTTTTCCCGGCGACCCACTGAAGAGCAGCTGCACGAGGCCGAGACCAAGCAGCAGGCCAATCAAGGCATGCACCGCGCCTGGGCCGCGTCGGTTCGCGAACTCATCCGCACCCGCGGTGACAAGCTCCTGCAGTACGACTATCCCGTGCAGGCATGGCGACTCGGCGCACTGTCATGGGTCGCGCTGGGCGGCGAGGTCGTCGTCGACTACGCGCTGCGCCTGCGCCGCGAAGCGGGCGACAACGTCTGGGTCTTCGGCTACTCCAACGACGTCATGGCCTACATCCCGAGCGAGCGCGTGCTCAAGGAGGGCCGTTACGAGGGCGACACGTCTATGGTACCCTACGGCCAGCCCGGCCCTTGGGCACCCGGTCTCGAGGACCGCATCGTAGAAAAATCCCGCGACCTCCTCGCCCGCACCGCCGCCAGCCGCTGATCCCATCCAGCGCGACCCCTTCGGCTAAGGGGTCAGGGCGTTCATTGTTTGCCAGTGCGCGCAAACCAAGGACCAGAAAATCCCGACAAAATACGTAAACTTCTGATTAGCTTCGTTTTAAATATCTTTAAGAGCCTGAAAAGCCACTGCGCAGCCGCCCCTCACCAACTCGGCCAAGACGACGGTTCGAAACATTGAACGCCCTGACCCCTTCGGCATGGGGCTGAATCCGGCGCAATGGGGTCAGGGCGTTCATTGTTTTTGAGGAGAAAATCACGGGGAATAGCGCCTCTTGGGTTTCGAGACACGCCACGAGGGCATCGCTGACGATCCAGCCTATCGACATGAAATTGCTTCAGGATTCCCGGCGGCGGCGCCGAACATTTCCCCGTTGCCGCACGCGCATCGGAAAACGTTTCTCTCCCGAGCGGATGCCCATGGCGCCGCTCCCCACCCCATGCCCCACCTCCGCGTCCAGAGCCGGCTAATGCCGGTCGTGCTACTGTTCCCAGTTCTGGGCGCCCTGCTTCCGGCCGCCGAACCCGGCGGTTCCGCCGTGCAGCTCTCACCGTTCGTTGTCTCGACCGAAGGCGACGAGGGCTACCGCGCCGCCAACACCCTTTCCGGCACGCGCATGAACGCGTCGCTGTTCCACACGCCCGCGGCGATCTCGGTGCTCACCAGTGAATTTCTCTCCGACATCGGCGCGGAGAATGTGGCCGACATGCTGAAGTTCGCGATGAGCTCCGACAACGAGCGCACCGATTCCGGCGGTGGCCTCGCGCAGGCTTGGGATGTCCGCGCCTCCATCCGCGGTTTCACCGAGTCAGTCATCACGCGCGACTACCTGCCGAACATGGTCCAGAGCCGCGGCATTCTCGCGAACGACCGTTTCAATGTTGATCGCGCGGATGTGAGCCGGGGTCCCAACTCGATTCTCTACGGCGCAAGCCGCCCGGGCGGGGCGTTCAACCTCAACTCCAAGCGCGCGGTGCTCAACGGCCGCCAGAAATCGGCGCAATTCACGGTCGGCCGCTGGGGGAAGAAACGCAGCGAGGCCGACTTCGCTTTCCCGCTCATCAAGGACCAACTCGCGCTCCGCACCAACGCGATGGGGGAGGACCGCGGCGGCTGGTTCGAGTTCGAGATGCTCAAGGCCAGGGGGGCGGCCGTCGCGACGACGTGGCAGCCGTTCAAAGGCACGCAGGTGCGCGCCGGCATCGAACGCATGGTCCGCCAGCAGATCACCCCCGGCAATTTCCCTCAGGCCGACTTCGGCTACTCGCGGTGGGTACTTAACGGTGCACCGCGCGCCCCGAATCCGCTCCAACCCGCCGCCAACCCCGCGCCCTCGCTGCTGCGCGTGATCAACACCCTCCAGGTCGTCTACGCGCCGCAGGTGCGTGCACAGCCGTTCCGTCTCTCCACGACGGGCGCCGACATGCGTCCAGACCTCGCGGGCACTCAGGCACCGGGCTTCTTCGAAACGATCAGCGCCGGCGCCGCTCCCTCCGGCGGCACGGTGGACGACCCGTTCTACGGCCAAGTGATCCCCGCCAACGCTTATCTCGCCGGGCCAGGCCGCAGCTCGAACAATGACTACACGCTTGCCTCGGTCTTCATCGATCAGCGGGTCGGCCCCGTGAGCGTCGAGCTCGGCTACGCCCGCACGACCTACTTCCGCGGTTTCACCCAGCCCAACGCCAACGCCGTCGGTGACGCGAATCCCGTCCTGCCCGGCGCCTACTTCGCCGACGGCGACTCCGTGATCGCGGCAGGCCGTCTGCCCGGAACGCTGCTGCCCGACATTGCGCGGGCCAACCCTTTCGTCGGCCTGCCCTATGTGCAATCGCAGGCGATCCGCCAGCTCTTCGACCAGCGCAGCGAGACCTGGCGCGCCACGATCGGGTACGAGCTCGACCTCTCGCGCCGCCGCGCGTGGCTCGGCCGGCACAGCCTCGCGGCCGCCTGGCAGAAGGAACGCAGCTATTTTGGCAACGGTGTCATCGCCGAATACAACCTCGCGCCCGGCAACACGCAGCCCATCGACTCCGCGACCAACATCATTTTACGCCGTACCTACCTGGAGTTCGATAAGCCCGGCGGAGTGCGCGGCGGCCTCGATGCGTGGGCCAACCCCATCCCGGAATCTCCGGGGATGAAGCCCGGCTTTGCTTACAACGGACTTTATCCATGGGTCGGGTCGAAAAATACCAGCGGCATGCTCGCACTCCAGAGCCGCTGGGCCGATGACCGCGCGGTGCTCACCGGCGGCTACCGCCGCGATCGCGCCGAGGTCATGGACGCCAACGCGGGCGGCGAACGCCTGCCCAACTCCACCAACGCATGGATCACCCGCCCCTACCGCTTTGAGGGCGCGACCCGTACCGTTTCCAACGGCGCCACAAAAACCCTTGGTGCCGTCGTCACCGCCCTGCCGTGGCTCGGCGTATCCTACAACCGATCGCAAAGCGTGTTCCCGCAGGGTGCTTTCAAGGACATCTTCGCTCGCGTCCTGCCGCCGATCGAGGGCGAAGGTCAGGACTACGGCCTGCGCTTCATGCTGCTCGGCGGCCGCCTCTCGGCCAACGTGAACGTCTATCGCGCGGACGGCGTAAACCAGTTCCAGCCCTCGCTCAACGCGCCCAAGAACAGCATCTGCACCGCCGCCAATGCGGCTCTCACGACGCTCCGCGCCCGCGGCCAGCCCCTGCCCGCCTTGGTTGCCGCCGCCGGCATCACGCTCCTGAACACGGAGTCGCAGGCGCGCGACGCCTCCGATCTCGAGGGACGGGGCACCGAGATCGAGATCACCGGTCGCCTCACGCCGGGTTGGAGCATCACGCTGAACGCCGCCCGCAACCAACTCCGCCAGGCGAACATCCTCTCCGACTCGATGGCCTTCCTCGCGAGCGTGAAGCCGGCCTGGGAAAACAGCCGGGCCACCCTCGACGACACGCCCGCCGCGGTCGCGACGTTTGTCCGCACCCGCGATGGCACGCCGCAGCGCGACTTCGTGACCAACCCAGCCACTTTCGCCGACGTGTATGCCTACGGGCTCTCGGTCGCCGATCCGTTCCTGCGCGGCACCGGCAAGTCGCCGTTCGCCCACGTCGAGCAGACCTTCAACGCGTTCTCCAGTTACCGATTCTCCGCCGCCGCCCCGCGCTTCCTGCGCGGCGGGCGCGCCGGGCTCGGGGCCAACCACCGGGGACCGGCTGTGATCGGCTACGACGCCGCGAATCAGGATGCCGTCATCCTCGGCCGCAGCGCCATCACATGGAGCGGCATGCTGGGCAAACGCATCGCCCTGCGACGCGGCCAAGCCCTCGATCTCCAGCTCAACGTGGAGAACATCCTCGGCCAGGAGGCACGCCTCCCGTACTCCGCGACCGCCCCCGGCGTGATCGTCCGCTACCTGCTCCCCCGCGTGCGCCACAACTGGACCCTCCGCGGTACGTACACGTTCTGAAGACGCCGCCAACCGGATGGGGTCAGGGCGTTCGTTGTTAGAGCCGACCGGCGGTTTGAACATTGAACGCCCTGACCCCATCGGGTGCGTCCTGACCCCATCGGTTGCGTCGCGAATTTCGGTTTGAGCCCGTCTCGCGCGACGGTCCCACTCAGATTCTACCCATGCCCAACGCGAAAATTCCGAAGTTCCCTCGCATCCTCACGACCACGGTCGGCTCCTACCCGATCCCGGACTGGCTAGCCGCCCTCCCGAGCGAGCAGGCCGTGATCGACGCCACGCGGGTCGTATTCGACCTGCAGCGGCAGGCAGGGATCGACCTCCCGACCGACGGCGAGTTGTACCGCTTCGACGTCAACCATCCCGACACCAACGGGATGATCGAATACTTCATCCGCCCGATGTCCGGCGTGTCCTCCGTCGTGGGCCGCTCCATCACCGACGAGTTTTCGCGCCACCATCCGATGGGCTTCCGCCGCAAGCCGGCCGGCGTGGTTGTCGACCGTCTGGGCGAGGGCTCCCTCAACCTGCTGGCCGACTGCCAGCGCGCCGCCGCCGTTGCGGGCGGGCCGTTCAAGTTCACCGTCACCAGCCCCTACATGCTGGCGCGCACGCTGCTCGACCACCATTACCGCGATTTCGATCGGCTCACGATGGCGCTTGGCGAGGTGCTCGCCGCTCAGGTCAAGGGCCTCCCCGCCCAGTGCGTGCAGGTCGACGAGGCCAACATCCCCGGCAACCCGTCCGATGCCCCCCTCGCGGCCGCGTCGATGAACCTCGTGCTCGACGCGATCGACACCGGCACCGAGCGCGCCGTGCACTTCTGCTTTGGCAATTACGGCGGTCAGACGATCCAGAAGGGAAATTGGAAGAAGCTGCTCGGCTTCCTCAACGCCCTTCACACCGACCACCTTGTGCTCGAACTCGCCCACCGCCCAGCCGCCGACCTCGACGCCCTCAAGGGCATCGACAAGCGCATCGCCCTCGGCGTCGGAGTCATCGACATCAAGGTGAACCACATCGAGACGCCCGACGAAGTCGCCGCGCGCATCGAGGCCGTGGAGCGCAAGGTCGGCGCCGGCCGCGTGCGCTGGGTCCATCCCGACTGTGGTTTCTGGATGGTGAAGCGTTCGATCGCCGACCGGAAAATCGAGGCCCTCGTGAAGGGCCGCGACAAGTACCTCGGCCGCTGAGGCGGCCAGGGCCCCCCTCGATCGTTCCGCCTCTTGGCGTAACGATTTTTCACTTCCTGTAGCTGGCCACCGACGGGGCTGGCTACGTCCAGAAATATGATTCGGATTTTGGACGTAGGGGTGGTCACGCATCGGCCGGGGCCACCCGGCCCCGGCTACAACGAGGGAGTCGTCGGAATATCCGTTGGTGTGCGCTGGTGATCGTTCCTCCCGACTCACGTTGCCTTTGACTCGGCCGCCGGCACGGCCGAGTGATTTGGCCCGTTTCCTGATGCCCACCCCCGCCGCTTCCCTGCCCGTCATTCGCCGGATTTTCCATCCCGCCGCCGGTTCGCCAGGCGAAGTCACCGCCGCGGCCGAACTGGCAAAGCTCACGGGCGCCACCGCCACACCCTCAGCCGCGCCGGCGCCAGGAGGCGTCGCCGTCGCGCTGGTGTCGCGCGGCTGGATTTCCCCTTCGAATCTCCCCGCCAAGGCGCGTGAAGCCACGGCGTGGATGTGGCTGCGGGTGGCCGACGACGGTTCGGGCGAGATCATCGCGACGCACGGATCGTTCCTGTTCGCGGCGGTGCGGCTGCTGGCCAACGGCGCGGGCCCGCTGGCGCGCGAGAAACTCGCGGCGGGCGTGCTGTTGCCGGCGACCTTCGGCTGGCACCGGCCGCATTGGGACGCCTGCTACGCGCAGTACTGGCGCTCCGCCCGCGGTTTCGATCCCGAGCAGTACGTGGCGGCGCTGGCCGAGGCGGGATTCACGCACTGCGAGGTGAACAGCCTGCAGGGACAAATGCCGCACGAGGACCTCGTGGCGTTCGAGTATTACCCGCAGTTCTATTCCTACATGCCGGGCTTCAACCACTTCGTGGCGACGGAGCTCACGAAGGGTCTCTGGCCGGCAATGTACCTCGACGCCAATCTCAACCAGCTCGCGAAGCTGGCTGAACTCGGGCGCAAGTACGGCCTGCGGCCCGGCGTGTGCATGTTCGAGCCGCGTACCTTCCCCGAGCGCTTTTTCCAAAAGCACCCCACGCTCCGCGGCGCGCGCGTCGACCATCCGTTCCGCTCCCGGCTCCCGCGCTACACCCTCGCGCAGGATCACCCGATCACCCGCCGCCACTTCCGCGATGCCCTGCAGGGGCTGCTGCGGCGCGTGCCCGACCTTTCGTACCTCTCGATCTGGACCAATGACAGCGGCTCGGGCTTCGAGCACACCGCCTCGCTCTACGTCGGCCGCAACGGCGGGCCTTACATGATCCGCGAGTGGCGCAGCCACGAGAAGGTCGCCGAGGCCGCGGGCAAGAGCATCGCGCGCTTCCTGCACAACCTGCGCGACGCCGCGGCGCCCCTGAACCCCGATTTCGACGTCATCCTCCGCATCGAGCCGTTCAAGGTGGAGCACGACCACATCAAGGCCGGCATGGGACCGCACGTCGCCTATGAGGCGCCGTCCCTGCTCGTGCGTGGCTACTCGCTGCCGTATCCGCATCCGAATTACCCGGAGAACATGGGTGTCGCCGGCAGCATCTTCCACACCACGATGGACCCCGCCGAGGCCGGCGTGCTCGCGCAGTCGCGGGCGCAGGGCATCGAGCCGGTCCTCCATTACTCTCCGTGCGGGGTCTGGAACCAGGAGCCGCTGCTCGGCGTGCCGTTCCCGCGCGCCGTCCATGCCAAACTGCTCGCGGCGCGCGCCACCGGGATCAACCGCCTCAGCGCGCTCGGCGGCCTCGCGAACACCACGGCGACGCCGTACTGGCCCAACCCCGTCGCGTTGCAGGCGGCGCAATTCCTGCCCGACCAACCGGTCGAGGAAGCGCTGGGCGCATTCGCCCGGCGGCTCGTCGGTCCCGCCCGCGCGAACGACCTCGTCACGGCTTGGTACGACTTCGAGGAAGCGGTGATGTGGCAGCCGTTCATCCCCCTCTTCAGCGTCTTCGGCTTCTGTTGGCAGCGTTCGTGGGACCGACCGTTCGTGCCGGACCTCGAGGCTGTCCCGGCCGCCGAGCGCGAGTACTACGCGCGCCACGGCTGCTTCCAGTTCAACAACCCCGGCCTGAACGATCTCGGGAAGGATGTGCTCTTCGACCTCATCACCCGCGAGTCCGGCGCGAAAATGGCCGCCGACATGGACCGCGAGGTGCTGCCGCGCATGCGCGCGCTCATCGCCCGAATCGAGGCGCCCGCAGCCGGCGAGCCGGTGTTCCGTGATCTGCGCGACCGCGCCCGCGCGTTCCTCGCCTGGGCCACGACCATGCGGAACTTCTGCGTGTGGTGCGAGACGGTCTACGGCTGGCTCGACCCCAAGTCCGACGCCGCCACGCGGACCGCCTGCGAGCGAAAGCTACAGGACGCGATCGACCTCGAGCTGGCCAATACCCGCGACCTGCTCGACCTCGTGGAGAACTCCAAGACCGAGACGATCGCCATCTCCACCATCTCCGAGACCACGTTCGTCTACGGCGATAACCTCGCCGGGCACCTGCGCACGAAGCTCCGGCTCACCGAGAAATACCGCCACCACCCGCCGCGCATCGACCGCAACATCTACTGGCGTCCCGCGCCCGGCACCCACTGGCCCGAGGGCTGGTCGACCGAAGAGTGAGTCTTCCGTTTCAAGCCTTCGAGCGACCAGACTCGTTTTCCAAAGTATGAAGCAGACCTACCGCGCCGTCCTCGCCGGCACCGGCGGCATCGGCGACACCCACGCCCGTGCTGTTCAGGCGACGCAGGGGCGGGTCGAGCTGGTGGCCGCGATGGACGTCGACGCTGCCCGCGCCGCGGCCTTCACCACCAAGTGGGGTATCGCGCGGACGTTCACTGACTACACCGAGATGCTCGCGGCCATGCGGCCCGACCTCGTGATCATCGCGTCGCCGCCGGCACTGCATCTCGGGATGAGTATCGCCGCGATGGAGGCCGGCGCGTGGGTCTGGTGCGAGAAACCCCTCTGTGGATCGCTAGCGGACCTGGAGGTGCTCGCCGCCGCGGAGAAACGCACCGGCCGGTTCACCGACTGTGTTTTTCAGATGCGTTTCGCCTCCTCGACCGCGCACCTGCGCGCGTTGATGTCGGCGGGCCGACTGGGTCGTCCGTTGGTCGCGGTAGCGAACACGCTCTGGTTCCGCGACGCCGCTTATTACGCCGTACCGTGGCGCTCGACCTGGGCGAATGCATTTGGCGGGCCGACCATGGGACTCGGCATCCACACCATGGACCACCTGCTTCACATCCTGGGGGACTGGACCGAGGTGCGTGCCGTCGCAGGCACGCTGGACCGCGCGGTTGAAGTCGAAGACGTCTCGGCCGCGCTGATCACCTTCGCCAACGGCGCGATCGCCACCGTCACCAATAGCGCGCTCAGCCCGCGGCAGGAAACCTACCTGCGGCTCGACTTCCAGCACGCGACCGTCGAGCTCACGCACCTCTACTCCTACACGGGGGAAAACTGGCGCTTCACCCCGGCCCCGGCCGCGCCCGCCGGTCTCGCGGAGGCTTGGCGGGCCGCGCCGCCCGACGTCGGCTCCACGCACGAGGCCCAGCTCGCCGCGTTGGTCGCAAGCATGGACGCCGGCACCCGTCCCGCGGTGTCCGGAGAGGAAAGCCGCCGCACGCTCGACCTGCTGTCCTCGATCTACAAATCCGCCTTCACCGGCGAAATCGTCCGCGCCCGTACCATCGGACCAGGCGACCGCTTCCACCGCGCCGTCAACGGCGGCGGCCGGCAAGGATGAGCCTCCGCTGCCCGATTACTTTTCAACCGCCATGAAAGTTCGCCTGCTCCTCGTCTGCCTCGCCACCGCCTGCGCCGCCGCGGCCCAGGATTCGTTCCCCGGCCTGCAGTCCCTGCTGTCGCCGGCCGAATGGAAACGCGCCGGCCTCGACCGGCTGAGCCCCGATCAGATCGGCGTGATCGACGCCGCGTTGATCCGTTACCAGGTCGCGCGCCAAACCGTCGGAGCCGCTACTGCCGCCGCGCACACCCCAACATCGCCCGAAGCCCCGGCCAACGCATCCGCCGCCGAGGCGGCGGTGATCCGTTCGCGCTATTGGGAAAAGTTCGGCCTGCAAAAGATAACCGGCGACTGGCGTACGCAGCCGCCCATGAAGGCGAAGGTGACCGCTTGGCAGGGATCCAATCGCTTCGCGCTGGACACCGGCCAGGTCTGGGAAGGCCAGGAGGCGATCCCGTTCGAACTGCTCGGCCAGGAGATCATAATTGAGGCGCGTCCACTCGGGGCCTTCGCGCTTCGCCTGAACGAAAACTCGATGACCGTCCGCGTCCGCCGCCTGCATTGAGGGCGCTGCGGAAGGTTCCACCACGGATGAACACGGATCGACACGGATGCAGAGGGATCGGGCGTGGGATTTCCCCGCGCCCTACCGCCGTCATCGCAGTCGAAATCGGCTGAATCTGCGGTAGTCGCCTGTCCGCATCGGTGTCCATCCGCGTCCATTCGTCGTTACACTAAATTGACCTGCTGACGGCCACCATGCTGCGCCTTGCCAACCGTACTTTGCAGGTCGATCTGCTCGATCCGGCCGACGACGCCGCGCGCCGGGGTGCGCGCTACTGCCGCGGCGGGTACATCTGGCAGGTGCGCGATGCGGCCAAGGGCCCGCTGGTAAGCGGCCCCGAATACCCGCATCCGGATCCGACCCCGTTCAACGGCCAGGGCTTGCCCGAGTCGCTGCGTCACCGCACCCGCGACGGCCGCCCGCTCACGTGGCGTGGCTCGGAGGGACTCGGGATCGG
>JAURJO010000118.1 GCA_030832235.1 Verrucomicrobiota bacterium | reverse complement strand
TGGCCATCCGGCGTCACGTCGTAACTGCGGAGCGGCTCGGTGCTCCAGTACCGCCCTTCGAACAGCAGGCGTGGTGCGCTCGCCTGGAAGTCGCCGGCCGTCGAGACGTCGACGGCGAACATCGAGTACCCGTCCCCATTCCCTTTCTGGAAGAACAGCTCCCGGCCGTTGCGGGACCACGCCGGGCTGGACCCGCCGCTGGGCGAGACGCGGCGCTTCTCACCGGGACCCGGGAATGGCTGCACGTACACCTCGTTTTCTCCCGAGTCATTCGACACGTAGGCCATCCAGCGGCCGTCGGGCGAAAACGCCGCGTGGCTCTGCGTGAACGCGGATGGTGACCACGGTCGAGGCTCGCCGACCAATCGGCCATCCTGAGCGCCACGGACAAAGGTCTGTCGAGCGCCGTTGACGTATTGCAGGTAGGCCAGCCATCGGCCGTCCGCTGACCACGCCGCGGGCGTCAGGAGGCGGCCATCCATCAGGAGTTGCGGCGGGTCGCTGCTGCCGAGTAACGCGGAATAGATCCCGGTCTCGGAGTTCGCGAACGTGATGCTCCTGCCGTCAGGCGAAAAGACCGGCCAGGTGGCGCCGCCGGTGGACGTGAGCCGCGTCGGCGTGCCCGAGGGAACGTCGTACATCCAGAGGTCGGTGGCGCGGCTGCCGTCCCCAGTTCGATAGGCAACCACGCGTGAGCCTGATGCCGAGAGCCGGAGGCCGCCCAGGCCGCCTCTGGTCTCCGCCAGCGTGGTTTCGGTCCCCCGGCGATCGACCCGCACCAACGTCGAGTTTCCGGTCGGATTGATGTCGCCGGCCACGTAGATGAGCGCGCCGGAGGCGGATAGCGCGAACTGCCCCATGCCGGTTTCCGAGTTACTGTTGGTCGCGTTCACAGACTGCATGACGCCTGCGAGCAGCGGTACCGCGGCGCCGGTGACTTCCACACTTGTCGCATCAAAGGGCACGGCCAGCAGCGTGGCGTTGCGCATGAACACAAGATGCCCGGTCGGGGAGTAGCGCGCATCGGCGGCGTTGGTGAGCAGGGTCCTGCGCTCCCTGGTCTTCAGGTTCAGGGCGTCGACATGGGAACTGTCCCAGTCCCCGGAAATCAGCGGAGCCCAGTCCGTGAACAACACGGTCTGCCCATCCGGCAGCATGGCCGGGGCCAGAGCACGAATGTCGGCCACAGGCTCAGGCGTACCGCCAGAATCAGCCACGGTCTTCAACCGCACGTCTGAGAACGCGATGACCCCGGCACTCCCCCAACTGGCGCCCCCGAACAGATTGCCGAGGTCACACAGTTCGATAGGTGGCCCGCCTCCGAGCGCGACTTTCTTCAACTTTCCCCCGGCGGCGAACCCGACCCACTGGCCATCGGGTGAGAAGAAGGGGTACTCGGCGCCGTCGGTTCCGGGAATGACGACGGCCGTCGCCTCGGCGAGCGGACGCCGGTACAGCATCGTGGATGACGCAGCGCCGGCCGCGGTGCTCTCGCCGGCGAAGACGATCGTGGCGCCATCGGGCGCGATCGCAAACGCGGTGCGGCTGGGCCGGGCGTAGGTTCCCGTCGGTCCGAGCCTCTCGGCAGGCGCGATGTCCATGCTGAGACTGGCGACGCTCGTGGCAGCCGGTACCTCGCGCAGGTGGCGCAGCGCGGGAAAGGCAAGCGCGCCGGCCACGATCGCACCCGCGGCGGCCAGGGCCCACGGCAGCACGCGCGACGAGGACGGGGCGCTGGGTACGGTTGCCGCCGCCCCTGCACCCTCATCGTCCGGCACGCCGGCGATGATGGCATCGAGCACGATGCGGGCCTCGGCGATGTGCTGCAGACGCGTCTTCACGTTGCGGTCCAGGCACCGTGCGATCAAGCGGTGCAGGTTTGCCGGGGTCGTGGCCGGCAGCGCACTCAGGTTCACGTCCTTGCTCAGCACCGCGACCAGCAGGTCCGACACATCCTCGCCTTCGAACGCCGCGCGGCCCGTGAGCATTTCGTACAGCACCACGCCGAACGCCCAGATGTCTGCGCGCCGATCGACCTGGCGGCCCTTCGCCTGCTCCGGCGCCATGTAGGCGGCCGTCCCCAGAATCACGCCCATCGCCGTCAGCGCGGGCGACGTGCGGGTCGGGGAATTCGAGACGTTCTGGGGCCCGGGGCCAGGGTCCTGGGACCGGGCCAGACCAAAATCGAGGACCTTCACCGTCCCGTCGGGTCTGACCTTGACGTTGGCCGGCTTCAGGTCGCGATGGATGATGCCGGCATCGTGAGCCGCCTCCAGGGCGTCCGCGATCGACCGCGCGATCGGTAACGCGTCTTCAATCGGTATCGCGCCCCGCGCAATCCGCTGGGACAGATCCTCGCCCTCGACCAGCTCCATGACGATGGCGCGGACGCCGTCGGTCTCTTCGATGCCGTAGATGGCGGCGATGTTCGGGTGGCTGAGCGCGGCGAGCGTCTGCGCTTCGCGTGTGAACCGCATCAGGCGATCGGGGTCGGCCG
Organism: Verrucomicrobiota bacterium; assembly: GCA_030832235.1. GTDB lineage: Bacteria > Verrucomicrobiota > Verrucomicrobiia > Opitutales > Opitutaceae > ER46. The sequence continues at coordinate 680 of JAURJO010000118.1, read as the reverse complement.
CGAACGACTCGGGCAGGACCTTGAGGGCGACGTCGCGGTTCAGTCGCGCGTCGCGCGCGCGATACACCTCGCCCATGCCCCCGGCGCCGAGGACGCCGGTGACCCCATAGGGTCCGAGACGATCACCTGATTGAAGAGCCATCCGCCCCCTATCTTAGGTGAGGCGGAAGAGCACGACCTCGAAAAAACTCCTGCCGCAGGCTACCTCGCTCTCGAGAGCCAGTGCATACCCGTAGCAACGAACCGCCGTCACGCACCCAGGCGCTGATCGGTCGCCGATAGTCCGTATTACGTGGGTGTTCCCCTGACAGAACCGACCTTATCCGACGCTGAGGCAGATCACGTGGGGCGGGTTTCGACCGCCACAATGCTTCGGCGGAGTGTAGCCCTCCCATGGCAACGGCGGCGCACGCCCGGCGCGGGGCACGGGCACTGCGTCCGGCAACCCCAGATGCCGCAGGATACGGCCCACCACGACCGGGTCGCGCAGTCGCTCCTGCCCCACCGCCGGACGCAGCGCATACCGGCACATACGCTCCAGCCGGTCACGTGCACCCGCTCGAACGGCGACCGCCGCATGCAGATCGAAGCCGCGCACACGCGCATGCCACACGCGCGACGCGTCAGCCACTCTGCCCCGGGCCACCTCGCTCTCCCACCGTCGCACCGGCCGTCCGGCT
>JAURJO010000117.1 GCA_030832235.1 Verrucomicrobiota bacterium | reverse complement strand
GGAGCGGCCGCGGGGTTCGCGCTGATGCGCTTTCTGCTGGGGCTCGGCGAGGCGGGGAATTTCCCCGCGGCCATCAAGACCGTCGCGGAGTGGTTCCCGAAGAAGGAACGCGCGCTCGCCACGGGCATTTTCAACTCCGGAACCAACATCGGCGCGCTGCTCACGCCGATCCTCGTGCCGTGGATCACGCTGCACTGGGGCTGGGAGTGGGCCTTCATTATCACGGGCCTCGTCGGCCTGCTGTGGATCGTGTGGTGGTGGATCGAATACCGCTCCCCCGAATCGCATCCGCGGCTGGTGCCGGCCGAACTCGCCCACATCCGCGCCGATCCGCCCGACACGGTCACCCCGGTGAAGTGGTCGAGCCTGCTGCCGCACCGCCAGACTTGGGCCTTCGCGATCGGCAAGTTTCTCACGGACCCGATCTGGTGGCTCTACCTCTTTTGGATTCCGGATTTCCTGAATCGCCAGTACGGGCTCGATCTCAAGTCGATCGGCCTGCCGCTGGTCGTGATTTACCTGCTGGCCGATGTCGGCAGCATCGGCGGCGGCTGGCTCTCGTCGCGGATGATCAAGGCAGGGTGGTCGGTGAACCGCTCCCGGAAGTTCGCGATGCTCATGTGCGCGCTCTGCGTGGTACCGATCGTCTTCGCGACCAAGGCGCAGAACCTCTGGGTGGCCGTCATCCTGGTGGGACTCGCCGCTGCCGCGCACCAAGGCTGGTCCGCCAACATATTCACGCTCACGTCCGACATGTTCCCGCGCAAAGCCGTCGGTTCCGTCGTCGGCATCGGCGGCATGTCCGGCGCCGTCGGCGGTATGGTGCTCGCGCTGGTGGTCGGCGAGGTCCTCCAGCGTACCGGCAAGTATGACGTCCTCTGGATTATCGCCGCCTCCGCCTACCTGGTTGCGTTGCTGGTGATCCATCTGCTCGCACCACGGCTCGAACCTGCGTCCGTCGAGGCCAAGGTCTAGTTTTCATCCGGGCCGATGAACAACGCGGGGGTCTCGCCGCTGCTTTCGGTCGGACCTTTCGCGCTCCTCCTGCTCGCGCTGCCGGTGGTGCTGCTGGGCGAGGCGCTGAACCAACGCTTCACGGGACTGCGCCGGCTCCACATCCCCGCCGCTATACTCGGAGGCTTGCTCGTCGCCATAGCGTTGCTCGTCGCCGGTGAAATTCGGCCGGGACTCGTCCGGCTCTCGGGTGAAACCAAAAACGTCGCGTGGCTTTGGCCCGTGCTTCCCCAGTGGGACCTCTCGGAGCCGCGGGCGACGGGTGTGGAGCGACCGCTCCTGATTCTTTTTTTCACCTGCATGGGGCTCAATGCCAGCCTCGCGCTGGCGCGTCAGGGCGGCCGCCCTCTGCTCCTGTTCTTCGCGTTGGCGTCGGTGCTTTCCGTTTTGCAGGCGGTCGTGGGTGCCGGGCTGGCGCGGGCCTTGGGTGAAAACCCGCTGCTCGGCGTGCTGGCGGGCACGACCTCGCTGATGGGCGGGTTCGGCACGGTCGCGGGATTCGCCCCCGAGTTCACGAAGGCCGGTCTCGCCGGCGCGCCGGTGATCGGCGTCGCTGCCGCGGCCTACGGCGTGATCGCCGGTGGAATCATCGCCGGAATCCTGGGCGGTCGTCTGATCCCGCGGCATGGCGATCCAGTGCGAGACGATGCCAGGGCGGTTGACAGCGCGGATCCCGCCGGGCCGCGTCCCGGCTTCATCGCGCTCGTGCTTCGGCTGGTCGCGATGGGCCGGCCGGTGCTGCTGCATCTCGCGATTCTCCTGTTGTGCATGAAGGCCGGTGCGTTCCTGAGCGGGCTGCTGCAGGCGCGCGGGTTGACCTTCCCCGTCTACATGGGCGCGTTGGCCGTCGCGGCGGTCACGCGTTCCGTGCACGACTCCCTCGGCGGACGCTGGCTGCGTACCGATTGCACCGACGCGCTCGGCGCGGTGGCGCTGACGTGGCTCCTGGCGGTCGTGATGGTGAATCTGCAACTGGTGCAGCTCAGCCGGGCGGCGTTGCCGCTCATCGTGCTCCTCGCCGTGCAGACGGTCCTCATGGTGGCTGCGGCGCGCTGGGTGGTCTTTCGGCTGATGGGCCGGGATCACGAGGCGGCGGTGATGACCGCGGGCCTGGTCGGATTCGGGCTCGGCGCGACGTCAAACGCCCTTGCGAGCATGCGCGAGCTCACCGCGCGGTTCGGTCCCGCGCCGCGGGCCTTCCTGATCGTCCCGATCGTCGGCGCGTTCCTGATCGACTTCACCAACGCTTTGGTGACGACCCTCGCGTTGAATCTGCTGCGCTGAATCCAGGTCCCACCGGAGGCCGGCCGGGAAAAACGCCCGCGTGGCGCCGGCGCCGTTGAAGCTTTAGTCCGGCCGCGGGCGCTCTACGGGTGAGGGCCGTCCGCGGCTCAGACGAGCAGCAGGGCGGGGGACTCGAGGAGGGACTTCAGCGCGTTGAGGTAGGAGGCGCCGACGGCGCCGTCGACCACGCGATGATCGCAGGAGAGGGTGAGGGTCATCGTCTGCCCGATGGCGATCGCTTCTTCGCGCACGACGGGCTTCTTCACGATCGTGCCGACGGCGAGGATGGCGGCGTTGGGCGGGTTGATGATGGCGGAGAAACGCGGGATGCCCATCATGCCGAGGTTGGAGACGCAGAAGGTGCCCCCGGTGAACTCGTCGGGCTTCAGCTTCTTCTCTTTGGCGCGTTTGCCGAGAGCCTTGGCCTCGGTGCTGATCTGAAAGACGTCCTTCAGGTGCGCGTCGCGCACGACCGGCGTGATGAGGCCGTCCTCGATCGCGACCGCGAATGACACATGGGCGGCGCCGTGGTAGCGGATGGAATCACCGAGCCAGGAGGCGTTCACCTGCGGCACGTGGCGCAGCGCCTCGGCGGCGGCCTTGAGGACGAAGTCGTTCACCGAGAGCTTCACGCCCGCGGTCTCGAGGCCGCGGTTGAGCTGCTCGCGGATCGCGAGGAGCGGCGCGGCGTCGATCTCAATCTCCAGATAAAAGTGCGGCAGCTGGGTTTTCGACTCGACCAAGCGGCGTGCGATCGCCTCGCGCATGCTGGAAACGGCGACGGTGCGCTCCTCCTGCACGGGACCGGAGCGGTTGACGGCGGCCGGAGCGGCGG
>JAURJO010000116.1 GCA_030832235.1 Verrucomicrobiota bacterium | reverse complement strand
CTACGACTGGCACTGGTTCTGGAACTACGGCGGCGGCGACATCACCAACCAGGGCATCCACCAGATGGACGTCGCCCGCTGGTTCCTCGGTGAAAAGGGTCTGCCCGCCAGCGTCATGAGCTTCGGCGGCCGCTTCGGCTACCAGGACGACGCCGAGACCCCCAATACCCTGGTCTCCGTGTTCGGCTACAAGAGCGCCCCGCTCATCTTCGAGGTGCGCGGTCTTCCGATGAAGGCCGGTATGCGCGCGATGGATAAATTCCTCGGCACCGATGTCGGCGTCGTCGTCCAGTGCGAGAACGGCTACGTCACGATCGGCTCCAACGGCGGCGCCCTCGTCTACGGTAACGACAAGAAGGTCATCCAGCGCTTCGCCAAGAACACCCTTGGCCAGCATCGCGCCAACTTCGTCAAGGCCGTCAAGTCCCGCAAGGTGGTCCACGGCCTGGTCGAGGAGTGCCACTACTCCTCAGCCCTCTGCCACCTCGGCAACGTCTCCTACCTGCTGGGCAAGGAGAAGACCAACAAGGACCTCGCCGAGGCCATCAAGGCCGACAAGAACGCGCAGGACTCGCTCAACCGCACGCTCGAGCACCTCAAGGCCAACAACGTGGCTACCGATGCCACCAAGACGGTCGTCGGGCCGATGCTGCAAATCGACGGTAAGACCGAGATGTTCACGGGGTCCGACGCCACGATCGTCGCCGCCGCGAACAAGAATCCGCTGCTGAAGCGCGCGGGCCGCGGCGCCTACGCGATTCCGGTCATCAAGGCCTGATCCGTCCGATTCTCTCAAGCAAAGGCCCGACGCTTCGTGCGTCGGGCCTTTTTGTTTTCAGAGCCGCCGGGACGGGAGAGCGGAGTTATTTCTTCGCCTTCCGCCCTGCCTTCTTCGACGAGCCCTCCTCGCCGCCTTCGTCCGTGACCGGCCCGGTGAAAGGCGGTTTTTCGAAGGTGAGTCCGTCGCCGGTCACGCGGGGATCGCCCGCCGCCGTGAGACGCTTCAGCAGCGTTTCGGCCATCTCCGCCCGGACCTTCGCGTACGCGGGATCCGCGGCGATGTTGTTCACCTGATCCGGATCCTTGCGCAGATCGTAGAGCTCCTCCGCAGGCCTCCGGCCAAACGCGATATCGAAGTGCCGTTTCCATTGCGGATCGTCGCGGTGACGCACGAGCCATTCCTTCGTCGGGCTACTGTCCATGTCGGCGAACCCCACCCGGGTCTCCTCCGTGAGTGCGTTACCCGCCAGCACCTTGGGGTCGAACGCCGTTTTCGCGTCGCCCATCGGCATGCGCTCGGGGCGGAAGTTGCGGATGTAAACGAAGTCGGCGGTGCGCAGCGCGCGCATCGGGTACCCGACGTAGCCCTCGCGGGCGCTTTCCACGTGGCGCTCGCGGCCGGTGATCACCCAGCTGCGCGTGGGGTCGATCTGACCCGAACGTTCAGAACGTAGAACCCCCAGTAGCGAGCGCCCGTAGAGGCCCGCCGGCGGCTTCACCCCGCCGATTTCGAGGAAGGTCGGAGCCAGATCCGGCAGGCACACGAAGTCGTCGACCACGCGGCCGCCTTTCCCGCCGGGCACGCGCGCCACCAGCGAGACCGCCGTGCCGTGGTCGTACAGGTTACATTTCCCCGAGGGTACACCGGGCATGCCGTGGTCACCGCTGACAATGATCAGCGTCCGGTCGAGTTCTCCTGCGGCCTCGAGGCGCGCGCGCAGCTCGCCGAGGTAGGCGTCGACCGCCTGACACTCGCCGAGGTAATCGGCGACGTCCTCGCGCACTTCGGGCACGTCGGGCAGGAACGCCGGCATGCGGCCCTTCAACTTGTCGGGGTCGATGCCCCACAGCGCCTTGCCCGAGCCTTTCACCCATTTGCGGTGCGTGGTCGTGACGCCGAAAAAGTAATGCCATGGCCGGCCGTCCTTCCGGTCGGCTAGAAACGCGTCGAAGTTCCCCCGCACTTGCGCCAGCACCTCTTCGCGCGCGGCGGCGAGCGCCATGCCGCGGCCCACGCGCGCGGTGACTTCCTCCGAGAAGTTGTTGGGCGCGCGTCCGGCCTTCTCATAGGCGTGCGCCTGGCCGCCGAAGGGCGCGTCGGCCGGTGTGCCCGGGCTCCATACTTTGTAACTCTTGCCGATGTGATAGCCGGCGTCACGCAGCAGCAGCGGAAAGGTCGGAATCGCGCTGTCCCAGATCGCGCCGCGCAGGATCGCGCCGCGGCCGGTGTTGAAGAAGTAGCGGCCCGAGAGCAGCGAGCTGCGGCAAGGCGTGCACGACGGGGCGTTCACGAACGCGCGGCGGAATGCGACGCCCTCTCGCGCGAGGCGGTCGACGTTCGGCGTGGTGATCGCGTCGTTGAGCGAGGGCTTGCCGTCAATGCCGGCGTAAACGCTCGCGTAACGACCCCAGTCGTCGGCGAAGAGGAAGAGGATGTTCCAGCGCGGCGCCGCGTTGTCGGCGGCGAACAATGCCGGGCAGGCGAGGACGAGCAGGAGAAGTGGGAGACGGAGGCGCGTTTTCATCAGGGGAGGGGGTCCGGAGGGAATGACGTCCGGCGCCACGCGAGGGAAACGAAAACTTCACGCGAGCTCCGCGGCCGCGCGACGGATTTCGTGGTGACATCGCTCGGGTCGCGTGGGACGAAATCGCCATGCCCCAGCCATCCCAGTCCGCCTCGCGGGCCCGCCTCGGCCGCCGTGAGTTCCTCCAGGGCGCGGCCGCCGCCGCGTTCAGTTTCAACCTGCTGCCCGCCACCGCGCGAGGCGCGAACAGCCGCGTTCAGGTCGCTTGCATCGGCATCACCGGGAAGGGCAACACCGACACCCTCGCCACCGCGGCCGCCGGCGGAGTGGTCGTCGCGTTGTGCGACGTCGCCAACCCGCGCGGCACGAATCTCGCCCGCAACAAGAAGAAGTCCAAGACCGGCGAGACCATCGTCGATCAGTTCCCCGAGGCGCGTTTCTTCACCGACTACCGCGAGATGATCGCGTCGATGCCCGGCATCGATGCCGTCACGGTCTCGACGCCCGATCATCACCACTTTCACGCGTCGATGCTCGCGATGCGGCGCGGCAAACACGTTTATTGCCAAAAGCCGATCGCCCACTCGGTCTGGGAAGCGCGACGCCTCGCCGAGGCCGCCGCGCAGTACAAGGTGCAGACGCAGATGGGCAACCAGGCCCACGCGGGCGAGCCGATCCGTCGCGCCGTTGAGTTGCTCCGCGCCGGCATCCTCGGCCGCGTCACCGAGGTCCATGCGTGGACCAACCGCCCCATCTGGCCGCAGGGCATGACGGAATGGCCCAAGCCGGAGCCCGTGCCGAAGGGGCTCGACTGGGAACAATGGATCGGCCCCGCGCCGTTTCGCCCGTACAGCACGGAGATCGCGCCGTTCAAATGGCGCGGTTGGTGGGACTTCGGAGCCGGCGCGCTTGGAGACATGGGCTGCCATATCATGGACATGCCCTACTGGGCACTCGGCCTCACCGCGCCCGAGAGTGTCGAGGCCGTCCACGAGGGCGGGACCGCGGTCGCCGCGCCGATCTGGTCAACCGTCACCTATCAGTTTCCCACGAGCGTGCTCGGAGGCCCGGTTAAGTTCGTATGGTACGACGGCGTCTCCCCGAAAGAGGGTGTTTATCGTAATCCGCCGCCGGCGGAACTTTGGAAGGCCGACTTCCCGACTGCCGATCACTGTTTCCGCCGTTTCGATCTGCTGTTGGTCGGCGAGAAGGGACGCATGTTTTTCGGACGGTCCCGTCAAGATTGGGTCTTCAAACCCGAAGGACTGGCGGCGAACTTTACGCTTCCTCCCAAAACCATTCCGCGTGTCGCCGGCAGCGGTGATTCCGCGGAGGGCGCCCTCGACAAGGGCGGCGGACCTTACTCCGAATGGATCGAGGCCATCCGCACCGGTGTACCCGCGTTGTCCAACTTCGCGCAGTCGGGGCCCTTCAGCGAAACCGTGCTTCTGGGCAATGTCGCGATCCGTGCCGGCAAAAAGATCCTCTGGGATGCCAAAGGTCTCGCCGCGAAGAACGCCCCTGAAGTGGCCCCGCTCATTCGTCGGGCATACCGCAAGGGCTGGGAACTCGCGTAAGGGGAATTTTCAGCAGAATTACCCTTGGTTAACCGCCACTGGGAGCGTGTTGACGCTAAATGATGCAAAAAAGTAATTGAAAAGAATCATTAAGAAGCATGGAGTAGTGTCATGAGAATCAGTGTAGAAATTGATGATGCCCTGATGACCGAAGTCATCGCCTTGACCGGGGAGAAGAACAAGAGCCCGGCAGTGGCGAAGGCGGTACGGCAGTTTGTGCTGCGGGCCAAAGCCCGGGAATTCGGTCGGTTGATCCGGGAAGGCGCGTTCGATTACCCGGAGCCGATGGTGGCGGAGGATGAGGGAAATCCGGTCCCGCCGCTGCACGTTCCCCAGTAAACGCGACGCTCCCGGTTCATGGTTGCGGTTGATTCTTCCGTCTGGATCGAGGGGCTCCGGCGTCACGGGCGCCTGGATGTTAAACTCGCACTCGAGGGTTTGCTGGAGGCGTACGAGGCGCAGTGGTCTACGCCCGTACGTCTCGAAGTGCTCGGCGGCGCGCGTGCGGATGAACGCCGGCGCCTCGGGCTGCACTTCGCCTCGATCCCGTACCGTTTCGTGACCGAGGAGGACTGGGACCGCGGCGTGTCGCTCGCGTGGCGGTTGCGCGACAACGGTCTAACGGTGCCGTGGCTGGACGTGCTGATCGCGTCGCTGGCGCTGCACGACAACCTGCGGCTCTACACCTTGGACGTACACTTCACCCGCATCGCGGAAATCACCGGGCTCAAGCTCTACCAACCCGGGCACGCGGGGATTTTTGCGCCGGAGTAGGGGGGGAGGTCTCGGACGCTGGACACGGGGCTCACGGATAAAAATCCGAGGGCACCGAGTCCGCAGTGCGCGGGTCGCGCTAGCGCGTGGCGCTGGCGAAAACGTACGGGCTGCCGATTTCTATCCTGCCGCGCGTTGCTCGCCGGATTCGTCGCCGGCCGCGCTGGTCGCAGCCGGTGCGTCGGGCAGGACGCGCAAGGTTTCCGCCGCGGGGAGGGCCTCGACGTCGCGCAGCTTGCGCTCGATGGCGCGGGAGCGGACGCCGGTCTTCTCGATCTCCTTTGTGGCGGCATCGAGCTTGCGCTGCACGCTTTCGAGCGTGTCGCCGAATTTCCCGAACTCGGTCTTCACCGCCCCGAGCACCTGCCAGACCTCGCTGGCGCGCTGCTCGATCGCAAGGGTGCGGAAGCCGACCTGCAGGCTGTTGAGGAGGGCGGCGAGGGTGGTGGGGCCGGCGATGATCACGCGATGCTCGCGTTGGATCGCCTCGGCGAGGCCCGGTTGCCGGAGCACCTCCGCGTACAGGCCCTCGGTCGGGAGGAACAGCACGCCGAAGTCGGTGGTGTGCGGTGGCGCGATATATTTGGCGGCGATGGTTCGCGCCTGATCCTTGACGCGCGTCGCCAGCGCCTTCGCGGCGACCGCCATCTGCTCGGCGTCGGCGCGCTCGGCGGCGGCCGCGAGGCGATCGTAGTCCTCGGTGGGAAACTTGGCGTCGATCGGGAGCCAGACCGGAGGCGCGGACGGATCGCGTCCCGGCAGCTTGATCGCGAACTCGACGCGGTCGGCGGAACCGGGGACGGGCGCGACGTTGGCCTCGTACTGGCCGGGGTGGAGCATCTGCTCGAGCAGCGACGCGAGCTGCACTTCGCCCCAGGTGCCGCGGGTCTTCACGTTGGTGAGCATCCGCCGCAGGTCGCCCACGCCGGTCGCGAGGCTCTGCATTTCGCCAAGGCCCTTGTGCACCTGCTCCAGACGCTCGCTCACCAGCTTGAACGATTCCCCGAGGCGCTTCTCCAGCGTGCCTTGCAGCTTCTCGTCGACCGTGCGGCGCATCTCCTCGCGCTTCGCGGTGTTGTCGGCCTGCAGCTGACCTAGCTTGGCCTCCACTGCCTGACGCAGCTCCTCGAACTTG
>JAURJO010000115.1 GCA_030832235.1 Verrucomicrobiota bacterium | reverse complement strand
GGCGTCTCCAGCACGTGGCCGCGGATGAGATCGGCGGCACGACGGATTTCAGCGATTCCCGGGGTCATTGCGGGGAGCCTCGATTGGTTTTCCGGGAGACTCAACCGCGAGGCCGTTTTATGCCGCAACATGCCGGGCGGTACCGGCATGCCGGTGAGCCTCAGGGCCGGCGCGGCAAGCGGCCGTCAAGCTCCGCCAACTTGAAGCGCACGCTGACGATGTAGGCCTGCTCGCCCTCGGTCCAATGTCCGTAGGTCGTGGTCACAAACGTGCCATCGGGCAGGAGTTCCACGCCGGGGTAGCAGCAATCGGCCCCCTTGGTGTTGTCCATGATCCGCACGCGGTACTGGCCTTCGCGGCCCTGCAGGATGTCCTCGTAGCTTCCGACCCAGCCCACCCAGTCTCCCTTGGTCGGGCTCGCGTGCGTGGTATCGCGGAAACTGATGAAAAGCCGTCCGTCGGGCGCGTACTTCGCGACGTGGCGGTCGCCGGTCAGCGCCGCGGGCAACTCGCGCGGCTCACTCCAAGTGAGGCCTTCGTCGTTGGAAAAGATCACATACGAGTTGTACCGACGGGAATTCTCGCGAAGCAGGACGGCGATCTGCTTGCCGTCGGGTGAGCGCAGCGCGCCGGGCTCGCACAGGCTGGCGTCGGGCAGCGATGCGATGGGAGCAGGTGTGCTCCAGGTGAGGCCGCCGTCGTGCGACAGCGAGGTGTACACCCAGAAGCGCCAGGGTTTCGCCGCCGGCGATGTATGCGTGCTGCCGGGGCTCTTCATCCGGTATTTCTCCTCCGAGCCCCCGCGGATGAAGCGGCCGTCGTCGTGAAAGAAGGCGAGGTAGTGTCCGGGGCCGGTGCGGAGATCGATGACCGTCGACATGGTGACCACGCCGCCGAAATCACCGATCGGCTTCAGGTCGCCCCATGTCGCGCCGTCGTCCTCCGTGACCGCCATGCGGATCGGGTAAAGACCGCTGAACATGATGATGCGCCGGCGGCCGGCCGCATCGACGACCCGGTGCAACGTCGGCACCTCGAGCGAGGTCTCCCACGAGCGCGGGGTGGGCAGCCGGGGACCCCAGGTGAGTCCGCCGTCGGTGCTGCGCTTGTAGACGATCTGACCCCGGCCGTGGCCCTTGGGGTAGACGATGAGCATCGTCTTGTTGTCCTCGAGCAGAACGGTCGTGGGGTGGCCGAGGTACTGGCCTGGCTCGCGGTCTACGATCACCTGGCGGTTCCGGTCGGCACTGATGTCGACGATCGGGATCGTGTAGCCGGGCGGAAGCTTGGTGCGTAGCTTCGTCGCGGGCGCGACGGTGGTGTCGCGCTTCTGCGCGGGCGTCTGCTGGGAGAACGCGGCCGGCAGCGCGATCAAAGCGAGTGCGGCGAGCAGGGCGGGGTGGGGGCGCATGAGGAAACGGCGGCGCGTAAGGCGATTGTTTATTTGCCCGCGAACGGGCGTCGCGTGGCCTTTTCCTCGGTGGGGAAATCCGCCGGAACGGGGATCGTCACCTTTCCCGTCGCGGCCCACTCGACGCCGCGGAGAAACGTGGTGATGAAGCCGACGCTTTCGAAGGAATAGTCCTCATGCCCGAGGATGGTGTGGAAGACGCGGCCCTTGCCGTGGTCGATCACCATCAGCGCCGGCTCGTGGCGATTCGTGCCCTTGAACTCGGGCGACGAAAAGGCCGTGGCGAGCACGGTCATGTTCTCCGCGGGACCGCGCAGGCGGTCGTAGCACTCGTCCTGCGTGTGGCGCCAGCGGCGCGGCAGGCCGCGCATGATGGGATGTTCGGCGGCGCGCGTCTCGATCACGAACTCGTGCTGCGGACCGTGGGAGCCGCCGTTGCCGGGCGAGGTGTCGCGCACCAGTTTGCCGGCGGCATCGTAGTAAACATACGGACCGTCCTTCTCGTTGCGGCCGCCCCAGCCGCCGAGGCCGATCATGCGGTTGTAAGCCGGCCACGCGGGGAACGAGTTGTTCGCCGCGTGCACCGAGACGAAGCCGCCGCCGCGGGCGACGAAGTCCTCGAACGCCTGCCGCGTCGCCGCGGGCCAGTCGGCCGCCTTCCAGCCGAAGTTGGAGATGACGACGTCGTGCTTGGAAAAATCCGGCGTGAACTCCGGGTCGGCTTTCGGCTCGGGTAGGTTTTCCGCGGGGCGTCCGCCCGGCGCGGGGTACTGGGCGAGCCATTTCTCTCCCTTCCACGCGAAACGCGTGCGTGCGACCGACACCTCGAACTTTCCCGTGGCCTCGAGGTAGGCCTTCATCATGGCCGTCGATTTGGGCCAGACGGTGTGGTTGTTCTGTCCGTCGACGATGAGCACGCGGATCTTCGCGGGCGTCGCGGCGGCGGCGCCGGTGGCAAGCAGGGCAAGGCCGAGAATGAGCAAGGCGGGGGTTTTCATGCTGGGTCGAGAGATTGCGGCCTGAAGGGGGCGAAGCAATCCCGCGGCTCGGCGCCGAGCGACCTCACTTCTTCCCGGTATCGCTCAGCGACCACGCGCCGACGGGTTTGCTGCGGAGGCGGCCGATGGTCTCGAGGCGGGCGGGTTGGCAGCGCCGCGGGGGCAGGCCGGCGAGGATGCTCTCGAGGTCGTCGACGACCATCCGGCCGATGAGCGGCTGGATTTCCGGCACGCTCCCGCAGCGATGCGCTTGCACGAGGGTGTTGGGGGTGTCGCG
>JAURJO010000114.1 GCA_030832235.1 Verrucomicrobiota bacterium | reverse complement strand
TTCCAAGGTAGATCGGGTCAAAAACGCGGACGTAGGCGTCCGTCGTGAAATCGAAAACGATCCGCCCCAGCTCGTCCCGGTCGCAGAAGCTGTAGACGAGCAGCAGTCCGGCCGGGGCGATAACGAAGACGCCGACCCACGCCAGCAGAGGGGCGAGCAACACCCAGGCCCGCCACCCGGGCGACGACGCTCCGGCCGCTGAAGTCACTTTGCGCTCTTCAGATCCGTGATGAGGCGGTCGATATCGGCCGCCACCTTGCCGATATCACGGAAGGTCTCGAGCTTGCCGGCCTTCGGATAGCTGGCGGGATTGGCGAGTTCATCCGGGGTGAGCAACTTGCGCGCCTCGGCGTTGGGATTGGTGTACGGGAAGGCGGCGGAGATCAGCTTCGAAATCTCGGGACGCAGGATGAAGTCCATGAAGCGGTGCGCGGCGTCCTTGTTCTTCGCGTTGGCCGGGATGGCGAGGACGTCGAGGAACTGGTGCGCGCCTTCCGACGGGATGACGTACTGGAACTTCTTGTCCTGCTTCCAGAGCAACGCGGCTTCACCGCTCCACACGATCCCGAGGTCGACGTCCCCGTTGAGCAGCGGGGTCTTGGGACTGTCGGAGTCGAAGACCTTTACGCGCTTCACCCAATCGGCGATCACGGGGCGGGCCTTGGCGAGCGCGGCGGCGTCGATCTTGTTGATCGGTAGTCCGAGGGAGTAGAGCGCCCAGGTGACGATTTCGCGGCTGTCGTTCAGGACGACGATGCGATTGGCGAAGCGGGCGTCGAAAACGTCGCGGTAGTTTCGCACGGGGGTCTTCACCTTTTCGGTGTTAATGACGATGCCGACGGTTCCCGACATGTATGGCAGGGTGAAGCGGTCCTCCGGATCGTGCGGGCGGCGGCGGAACTCGGGCAGCAGGTTGCCGCGGTTGGCCAGCTTCGCCCCGTCGAGGGGCGCGAGGAGCTTCTGGCGGATCATCACCTCGGCGGCGTAATCGGAAGGCTGCACGAGGTCGTACTTGCCGCCGCCGGCGACGAGCTTGGCGATCAGTTCCTCGTTGGAGGCGTAGGTCTCGAAGTTGACCTTCACGCCGGTCTCCTTGGTGAAGGCGTCGATTACGGTCTGCGGGACGTATTCCGACCAGCCGAAGAGGTTGAGTTCGGCTGCTCCGGCGGGGACAAGGCCGGCGAGAAAGCCGGCCGCGAGGGTGAGCAATCGGGTGGTTTTCATGGTGAAAGCGGATCGCAGTCGGCTTCGCGGCGGAGGCGGGCGGAAAACAGGACGAACGCCACGGTGGCCAGGACGAAGAGGGCGGAGAGCGCGTTGATCATCGGGTTGAGACCGACCTTCGCGAGGCCGAAGATGCGCAGGGGGAGAGTGGCGGAAGCCGCGTCCGCGGTGAAGAATGTCACGATGAGCTCGTCCCACGACAGGGTGAAAGCCATCAGCCCGCCCGCGGTGATCGCCGGGCGCAGGTAGGGCAGGATGACCAAATGGAACGCCCGCCACGGCGTGGCGCCCAGATCAAGCGCCGCCTCCTCGAGGGCGGGATCCATGCCGCGCAACCGCGCCTGCACCGCGACGAGCACAAACGGGAAACTGAAGGTCACGTGGCCGATGATCACCGTAGCGAAACCGAGCTGAACTCCCGCCGTCGCGAAGAGCACGAGCAGGCTGATGCCCAGCAGGATTTCCGGCATGACCATGGGTACGGCGACGAGGGTCTGGATCAGACGCGCGCCGGGAAATCGGTGCCGGTGCAGCAGCCACGCCCCGCCGGTGCCGATCACGATGGAGAGCACGGTGGTGACGAGCGCCACGATCAGGCTGTTGAGGGCCGCCTGCTTGAGGGGTGCGTTCAGCGCGAGCTGGCGGTACCAGTCGAGCGTGAAGCCCTGCCACGTCACGTTGAGCCGCGACGCGTTGAAGGAGTAGACCACCAGTACGGCGATTGGCAGGTAGAGAAACGCCACCACTCCATAGGTCCAAAGCCGCATAAACCGATCCACGATCACCATCCCTGAGGCGGGTCGGCGGGGCGGCGCATCGGCGACGGGAGGCATGATGGTTCCAGAGCAGGTCTTGTGCTCAGCTCTCACCGCTTCGCAAGGCCGGCGTGGTGGCGGTGAGTTTCCAGCAACCCGTGCCCGTGCGGTGGCCGGCCTCAACCCGGGATGAGCACCCTCAGGCTCGAAGGCCTAATGGTGAACTCCACTTTGGCTCCCGCCAAGTGCACCTCGCCGTCGGTGTGCAGCGGGCCGGGCGCGGCCCGCTCGACGGTGATACGCTCACCTGTGGTCATGAAAACGTCGGACCGCTTGGCGAGGGTGCCACGAAACAACGCCGCGATCAGAGGTAGCGAATTCAGGAGCGTGAGGCGCGGCACCGCCGTCAGATCCAGCCGGCCGTCGTCGAGGCGCGCCCGGGGCGCGATCCGCGCGTTGCTGCCGTACTGGGGGCCATTCGCCACGGCGACCGTGGTCGCTGTCAGCTCATGTCGTGTTTCGCCGGTGATGATCGTGAATCTTGAGGGGCGCAGGAGGTCGAGGCTGGCCGCGGCGACTCGCAGGTAGCCGGCCAGCCCTCGCCGCACGGCGCGGTTGAAGCGGTCCGCGAGTTCCGCCTCGAGGCCGAGCCCGGCGACATTGAAGAACGGCCGGCCATCCGCGAGTCCGGTGTCGATGCGATACGGGCGTCCGTTTTTCAGTATCGCCAGCGCCGCGGCTGGTGGCAGGGGCAGTCCGAGCGTGCGCCCGAGTCCGTTGCCGGATCCGGCCGGCACGATGCCGAGCACTGTTTCCGTCCCGGTCAGCGCGGAAGCCACCTCGTTGACGGTGCCGTCGCCGCCGACCGCGACGACGAGCCGGTAGCCGGCCGCCACCGCCTCGCGCGCCAGTTCGCCGGCGTGCCCGGACCTTTCCGTGAGCCGGAGTTCCGCTCCCTCGCGGACCGCAAAGGCCTGCACGGGACCGAGCGCACGGCTGGCGCCGCCGGAGCGCGGATTGACGATGAGGCGGGTTTTCACCGGGGGTTACGTTTTGACCACGCAGCGCGCGGATGCCACCGATGAAAAGCCCAAACCGTGACCGCCGCCGCGACCCTTCATCTCCTCACCGGTCCCACTGCCGTGGGAAAAACCGAGTGGGCGCTGCGCTGGGCGGAGCGGCACGGGGCGGAGATCGTTTCCTGCGATTCCCTGCTTTTTTACCGCGGAATGGACATCGGCACGGCGAAGCCAACGCGGGAGGAACTGCGCCGGGTGCCGCACCATCTCATCGATTGCCGGGAGATCACCGAACCGATGGACGTGGTGCGGTATGGGGTGGAGGCGCGCCGGGTGGTGGAGGAGATCCTCGGAAGAGGGAGGCGTGTTCTGGTGACGGGTGGAAGCGGCTTCTATCTGCGTGCGTTCATCGCGCCGGTGTCCGATGATGTGACCATCGATCCCGCGGTGCGCGAGGAGGTCGGGCGACTTTCACTCGCAGAGGCGCTCATGCGGCTCCGGGCGTTGAATCCCGAAGGCCTGGGCGCGTTGGACACCGCGAATTCGCGACGGGTGACGCGGGCGTTGGAGCGCTGTGTTGTTTCGGGACGG